>DATBWD010000248.1:0-4549 GCA_036515015.1 Tepidiformaceae bacterium | reverse complement strand
GTTCATGCCGGCTTCCAGAGTCCCCCCGTTTAGCCCGGCCGGAACTCGGTCGACCCCTCCCTCGGAGCGCCGACGAGGATGGCCATGTTGCCGTCCGGGTGGCGGTTCTCGTACATCAGTTGGTGGCAAAGCCCCGTCTCGTCGAAGGCGAACACCCGCGAGAGGCAGGGGTCGATCTTCCCCGCAACGACGAGGTCGTTGAACGCATAGGCTTGCTCGTCGTTGGCGAAATGCGACCCCTGCAGACGCTTCTGGCGCATCCAGAGGTAGCGGAGGTCGACGTCGGCGTTGTATCCGGTCGTCCCGGCGCAAACGACGATCATCCCGCCGGTGTCGCAGACGAAGACCGAGCTGGGTATCGTGTCCTGGCCGGGATGTTCGAAGACGACCCGCGGGTTCGTCCGTTCACCAACGGCATCCCAGATAGCTTTGCCAAAGGCCCTCGCGCCGGCCGTAAACCGGCCCATAGCGTCGTTGTCCTCCCAGTCGGGAAGGCGGCCCCAATGGTCGAAGTCTTTGCGGTTGATGCAGCCAACCGCGCCAAGCTTCATGCAGAAGTCGACCTTCGATTCACTGGACACCACCGCGACCGGCTTCGCGCCCTTCTGTGCCGCGAGCTGGATGGCCATTGAGCCAAGACCACCGGCGCCGCCCCACACCAGCACAACGTCGCCCTCGCGGACGTCATGCGGGGGCCAGCCGAAGAGCATCCGGTAGGCGGTGGAGCCGACGAGCGTGGGCGCTGCTGCCGCTTCCCAGGTCAGATGCTTCGCCTTGGGCATGCACTGGTGCGCCTGGACTTTGGTGAACTGAGCGAAGGAGCCCCAGGTGCTTTCGTAGCCCCAGATGCGGAAGGAGGGGTCGAACATCGGGTCCTCGCCTGCCAGCACGCGCGGCGAGTGAACGTCCCACGTGCCGCAGTGAACGACAACCTCGTCGCCCACCTTCACATTGCGGACGTTCTCGCCTACCGCGTAGACGATTCCCGACGCGTCGGACCCTCCGATGTGGTGGTCGTCGGGGTCGCCGGATTTTGTGCGCGCGCCGATGACGTCGACGGGCACGCCGAGCGCCGCCCAGACGTTGTTGTAGTTGACCCCGGCCGCCATGACGTACACGAGCGCGTCGTCATCGCCGATCTCGGGGACGTTGATGACTTCGCGCTGAAATGCCGTGGACGGCTCGCCAAAGCGAGACTGCCGGATGACCTGTGCGTGCATGCGCTCGGGCACATGGCCAACGGGCGGCGCTTCGCCAAGGGAATAGAGATCTTTCAACGTGCTCGTGGCCATGTCGTGCCCTCCTCGCGCGAGGTCCCCGCGAGTTGTCGAGTATGGGCCCGAATTCTACAGCGTTCCTATTGACGAGTAAATGTAAGTAGGTCCGAAGATATAGCGAAACCCTATACCTGCTTCGGCTCTATCTTGACCTCCCGCGCCTCGCGCGCGCTCCTGTAGCAAGCATCGAGGATCACGTGCGCCTTGAGGGCCACACCAAAGTCTGGGAAGGCCGGTTCCCCCGACGCCACCGACTGCAGGAACCGGTAATCCTCGAGTATGCCCTGGCTCGCGAGGCGTAACTCCACGTCGTCGAGGTCGGCGAGTTTCCCGTACCGCTCGAGAACGTCTTCGGCAGGAATCTCAATCTCGCCGCCTGTGCGCAATTGATACCGGATCGGGCCCACAAAGTCGTGATCCGTCGCGAACCATCCGCCTTCGAAGAACACCTCGAGCCGCCGCGTCGAGGGCCGTTCGTCGATCGCATGCCAGACTGAAGTGAGCGTCGTCTGGTGACCGCCCGCGTGCTGGAAGGTCACCATCGCGAGGTCCTCCACGCGGTCGTGGCCGCTCGTGTAGCGAGTGTGGGCGCGCACTGCCTCGACCTCGCCGAACAGCCAGCGGAACAGGTCGATGTCGTGGATCGAGTGCTCGATGAGGGTGCCGCCACCCGCACGTTCATAATCCCCCCGCCAGGCGCTGCCGTAGTGCCCGCGAACAGGGAAGAACTGGTCGTCGCGCAGGTGTGCCGTGAGAAACGGGCCTAGACCGGGATCCGAGATGAGGTCATTGAGGACGGTGTAGACCGGCGAGTAGCGAAGGATGAGGCCGACCTGGTTGACCACCCGCGCACGCTCGACGGCTGCAACCATCTCGCGAACTTCGGCGAGCGTCTTTGCCAGCGGCTTTTCGCAGAACACCGCGAGGCCCAGGTCCGCCGCCGCCCGAACGAGCGCGGGATGTTCGGCGGTTTCGGTGCAGACGTAGACGGCGTTCAGGCCCGGATGGCTCATGAGTTGCGCGGCCTCGCCGGTGACCGCTTCGGCGCCCGTGAGGCCGGCGAACTCCTCGGCGCGGCTGATTATCCGGTCACACACCGCGACATAGTCGGCGGGAACGCGTTCGCTGCGGATGATGCCCCGGAGATTGCGGGAATGGAATCGGCCGATGAAACCACAGCCGATGAGACCAACGACAGGAGTGGGCAAGGGGATGAAACTCGCTTTCCCGATTTACAGGCATTTTACGGGCGGGTTGCCCCAAGTTGTTTGAGTGGCTGGGGGGCCTGTCGATACTCAAGACAAGGCGAAAGCCCCCGCTCCCTTCGCTCGGAGCGACAGAGCCGCTAACGGAAGAAATTCACCTGGGGGCGCAAGTGTCATCTTCCGTTAGCGGTTTTCTTGTGCCTCGCGTGGCCCCTTCCCACCTTCCATAAGGACGTTTTCGCAGCTCTGGCTCGCTTTGTCCGCTCCCCGCGACCGTGCTATATTCGGCTCGCCCCTTAGGGAGAGATTTCACAATCGGCGGCCACGTGCTCTACGACTACGGGCAAATCGGGATCCTCGTCATCATTGCGCTACTCTTCCCGCTCGGGGCTGTGGTGACGTCCTGGGCGCTGCAGTTCGTGGGCATCCGGCCGCGAGTCGCACCGAACCCGGTCAAGGACGACACCTACGAGTGCGGTATTCGGACTGAGGGCCCAAGCCTCGTCCAATTCAACTTCCGCTTTTACTACATAGCCCTGTTGTTCGTCCTGCTCGACGTGGAAATCGTGTTCCTGTTCCCGTGGGCCCTCGTCTTCGACGAACTGGGCTGGGTGAGCTACGCCAAAGGCTTGCTGTTCATCGGCACCTTTATCATCGGCGGCGTCTACGCGTGGCGAAAACGCGCCCTGGACTGGTCGTTGTGACGCGCGAGTGGACCGGCGCGGAACTCGCGGAAGCAGCGGAACGGCTCGTCCCCGGGTCAGTCGACCGCTCCGTCGCCACGGCCTGCTATCTCAAGCCCGAAAAGCTCGTGGAGACGATGAGTGCGCTCGAGGCGAATGAGGAGACGGACTTCGTCCACCTGACGAACCTCTGCGGGGTCGACTACTGGGACCACTTCGAGGTGGTCTATCACATCCAGTCGTTCGTCCGGAACCAGATAGCCACGGTGAAAGTCGAGACGTGGGACCGGGAGAACCCATCGGTGCCGAGTGTCTACCCCGTCTGGAAGGGCGCGTGGATGCAGGAGTGCGAGGCCTACGACCTGCTCGGCATCCAGTTCGAAGGGCACCCCAACCTCTACCGCATCTTCCTCTGGGACGGGTTCCCCGGGTGGCCCCTCCGCAAGGACTTCCTCTCGATGCCCGGCGGCCTCCAGCCTGGGCTGAACGAATTCGCCGGCGTTTCCCGCCGCGACGAGCCGCCCGTGAGGCCGGTGGAATGACCGACCCGTTCAAGACCGAGCCGTTCGTCATCAACATCGGGCCGCAGCACCCATCGACCCACGGCGTGTTTCGGATCAAGGCCACCGTCGACGGCGAGAAGGTGATAGACGCCGAGATGGTGATGGGCTACCTCCATCGCTCGATGGAGAAACTCGCCGAGGAACGGACCTACACCCAGAACATCCCCTTCACCGACCGCACGGACTATCTCTCGAGCATGTCGAACAATCTCGGCTATTGCCTGGCGGTGGAGAAACTGGCGGGCATCGAGGTGCCGGAGCGGGGCAACGCAATCCGCGTCATCATGGCCGAGCTCCAGCGGATCGCGAGCCACTGCATGGCCGTGGGGGCGTTCACCAACGACACCGGCGCCTGGCAGACGCCCGTCATGTGGGCGTTCCGCGAACGTGAAAAGGTGCTCGACCTCTTCGAAATGACCTGCGGCGCTCGCCTCACCTGCAACTACATGCGCATCGGCGGCGTGGCATTCGACCTGCCGAAGGAATTCGAGCCCGAGGTTCGGAAGCTTCTCAAGACACTGCCCGGGTTCATCGATGAACTTACCGACCTGCTCGTCGAAAACGAGATCTTCCTCGCGCGCACACGCGGTATCGGCGTGCTCACGGCGGAGCAGGCCGCCAATTACAGCCTCGTCGGGCCGCTCCTTCGGGGAAGCGGGATCGCCTGGGACATCCGCAAGGCCGACCCGTACTGCGGCTACGAGCAGTACGACTTCGAGATCCCTATCGGCTACCAGGGCGACAGCTTCGACCGCTTTATCGTGCGCCTCGAGGAGATGCGCCAGAGCGTGAAGATCATCGAGCAGGCCCTCGACGGTCTC
>DATBWD010000247.1:0-44704 GCA_036515015.1 Tepidiformaceae bacterium | reverse complement strand
TGGGCCGTAGCGTAATCCACCTCCGCCGCCAGACGCTTCTGGATCACGTTCACGGCCACGTCGTTGCGGCCCGAGCAGTCCACGATCAGGAACGGGCCATCCCAATCGTGGCCCGGCCGGCGGATCATCGCCCGCTTTCCGATGTCGCCGCAGCCCATCACGGCCACGAAGCCCTTGTACTTGGAGCAGGTGATGTCCAGGTAGGTCGCCCGGTAGCCGCACACTCCCTCGGCGATGCCCTCTCCGTAACTCGAGATGGCGCCGGAGAATGAGCCGGGGTTCTGGAAGCGGGACGCGTCCCAGGTCACAAGTCCGGGCACGCAGTAGCCTTGGTTCTCGTAGCCATTCTCCTGCACGTCGTCCGTGCAGTTCACCGTCCACGGCACGGTGAACGGCCACGCCGGGTCAGGCGTCGGGCTGGGTGTGGCCGTGGGCGTCCGCGTGGGAGTAGGGCGGGCGGTAGGCCGGATCGTGGCCGTCGCCACCACAGGCTCCGCCGTAGGCGGCACGGCAGACGCGCAGGCGGTCAGCAGGAGAGCGAGTAGGATACTCCAGCGCATCAGCAGGCCCAGATGCCGCAGCCGAACCAGTGCATGAGGTAGTCCGCCTGATCCATGCCCGGCTCGACCAGATTGAAGGCCGGCACCACGACGCTCGCTCCACCCGGCGTGGTGTAGAACTCCACCGTCTCACCTAGCCGCATGCGGGCCGTATTGATCTCGGCCAGCCGCAGTGGCTCGAAGTTATCCACGCTCCATGTGATCGTCGTGATCCAGTTGTCGACCGTGACGTAGTTCCACGCCCAGGACATCAGCGTGGCGACGCCGTCGGCCCCAGCGGTGTTCATCAGGTGCTCGGGCGTCCACTGCTGCCGAGCAGCCTGCAGTACCTCGAGGGTTCGGCGGTTCCTGTCAAGGTCGCCATCTGGCGTGCGTCGGCCGCGCACATAGCAGAGAACCTCATTGCCCGTCAGGTGGCGGGTGACTCCAGGCCGCCAGTGCCGCCAGTCACCGCCGTTGCCGTCGGTGCCGAGGTAGTAACCGCAGAAGTCGACGTAGTCCTCGCCGGGCGTGATGTCAAGTCCGCCTAGCGCGTCAACGGCTTCCACGAACTTGCCCATCTCGACCGCCACCACTGGCCCGTCCACAGTGATCCCGAAGTTCCAGCGAATAGTCTCTCGCACACACTCTGGCCCGCCCCGGTAGTAGGCGGCGTTGATGCGGTCGAAGGCTTCTCGAGGCACGTCGGCCAACGATTGGTCGATGGCATACTGGCCCGGCAGGTCGATCCACGAGCCCGTCTGGGTGTCCCCGGCGCAGGCGATGGGCAGGTAGAGATCCCGCGGCAGGCTGAACAGGACAAGTCGGGGCGGCGCGTCCCACTGCGGGTAGGTGACTAGAACGCCGATCACGAACACGTCGGTGCGGATGCCGTAGGCGTTCCGCTCCGGGTGGGCCGGGTCGGAGTCCAGACCGAGCAGGACGAAGGACGTCGCCTCGGGGCCGGGCACAGGCGTAGCCGTAGGCGGCACTGGCTGTAGCGGAGTGGGGCTGGGGGCGAAGATCGTGGCCTGGACAGCCACCTCCGTCGCCAGCGGCCCGCCCGTGGCCGGGGCGCAGCCGGCCAGCAGGAAGGCAAAGAGGACGAGAACGAACTCCCGTAGTTTCATCGGCTCTCCTATCGTGGGGGGAAGGCCCGGTCCGGCACGGCTGTCAGGCTACCACAGGCCAGCCGGCCGGGCAAGCCGCCTACTTGGTCGGTGGCACCTTCCGCACCGCCCACACCAGCATGGCTAGGACGAGATAGGAGAGGATGCCTGCCAGTAGCGCCCAGATCAGGGGTGGGTCGGTGGGCTGTCCCATGTTTGCCGACGTCGGCAACTACGCCCTGCGCCTTGGCTTGGCCGCTGCCGCGTTGATCTTGCCATTCTCGAACTTGCGGATCTTCTTGTACATGGCTGGGACGCCGTTTGCGATGGCACTCGTCATAGCGTCCTCCAAGCCCTTCGCCATCGCCTCGCCGATCTCCCTAGCGGCGATCTTGAAGGCTTCGCGCTGGGCATTGGTCGCCTGATCCACCTGGCGCTTGCTCCAGATGTGTCCCCTAAATCCAAGCCATGCGACGACGCCTAGGATCATCAGCGCGCCGAATGGTCCGAGCGCCCACTGCAACTGAGGCGGGAGTTCCATCAAGCCACCGCCCGCAGTTTGTAGCCCGGCTCCCAGAACCATCCCTCCTGCGTCCCGAACTTAACCTTCCACCAGTCGCCGCCCTCGCCTCCGAAGGCAAGCGCCTGCAGAAGAGTGTTGGCGGC
This sequence comes from Tepidiformaceae bacterium, assembly GCA_036515015.1. Taxonomy (GTDB): domain Bacteria; phylum Chloroflexota; class Dehalococcoidia; order Tepidiformales; family Tepidiformaceae; genus DATBWD01. Next base: position 42,390 of record DATBWD010000247.1, on the reverse strand, counting down.
CAGCAGACGGATGATGGGTGCCTGGTCGTTGGGCTGCTCGCGCAGGTTGCCAGCGATGTCCACGATCCATCCGTTGCCCGGGAAGAGGTCTGGCATGTAGGCCGTCGGGTTGACGATGTCGCTCTTGTTCATCCACGGGCTACCCTTGCCATAGTGCTTCAGGGTCATGTGCAGGTGCGGCCCGCTCGAGTTGCCCGTGTTGTCAGCCAGCCCGACCACCTGTCCCCGCTCGACGGCTTCGCCCAGAGCCACGCGGAGGCTGGCGACCTGGCAGTGGCCGTAGACGGTCTCGTAGACCTCGAGGCCAAGGGTGTGCTTCACCCGCACATGCACACCGTAGGCCCCACTCCCGGCGGCCGGCTCCACCCGGCTCACCACGCCAGGCGCCGCAGCGAAGATCGGCGATCCAGTCAGCGCCCGGAAGTCGATGCCTTCATGGCCCGGTAGCCCGAATTGCGCGTAGTGCTGCCTGTTGATGCCGTACCGTTGGGTCAGCGTCTTGGGCGGATCGCACGGCCAAGCCAGCCAGAGCGCGTCGGATGGCACCGGCGGCGGGGCGGGCGGATCGACCTCGAACTCATTGCCCGCCAGCCATGCCCGCAAGTCCTCTGTCCGAACAACCTTGTCGCCCATCTCGCCTCCTATGTGGCCCGCATAGTCGTCGATCCAGTAGTCACGGTCGGCCGCCCCGCGCTCACACCAGCCCACCTGCCATGCGTTGGACTGCTGCCAGTTTACGACGGCGATGTCGAGATCTGCAAGTGGCCCCCACACGCTGGGGCCGTCGTCATTATATCCCGTCAGCCAGTGCTCGTACTGCTCGAGCCATGCCGGAAGTGGGTCGACGATGTCGTAGTACCACGAGCCGGTGTAGATGATCGGCCGTCGGCCGGCCCACGACTCGACCCGGATCAGGAAGGAGTGTAGTTCATCCCAGCGGAGCGGCAGCAGTTCGACGTCGACGACGAAAGGGAGTTCGCCATCGTAGGTCAGCGAGCACGTGACTACCCCCGCCATGTGGGCTGCAGCGCCGTGGCCAGCCCGCTCATCCCACACCCAATAGCCGTAGCGGTCGATGGCGACGGCCTTGGCGCCCAACCAGTTCTCGAGCCGGCGCGGATCCGCGTAGCCGTTGCGCCCGTCCCGCTGGCCCCATCGGATGCCCGCGTGCACAACGCCGTCGGCTTTGGCTCCGGGCCAGTAGACAAGCCCGTTGAACAGGCTGACATCTGTCCCCAGAACCCTCTCGGTCATTCGAACAGGCTCTCGTAGTCGACGCGGTCATAGACCTTGAGCAGGCCGCCGACCGTGGCGTTGTAGATGCTCCGGCCGTGTGCGATCACTTCCTGTTCGGCGATCTGGTGCATCAAGATCAGCGTATCGTCCCGCTCGAGCAGCGGGTGCGTGTCCCAGGTGTGGTAATCCGGGTGGAAGTGGTTGGGGTCTGGCCCGCCGCGCACCGGCTTGTAGCCCAGGTCGCAGCCGACGAGGTAGATGGGGTCATAGCCGAACATCAGTGCCATCTGAATGGCGATTCCGACCGTGCCCCCGAAGGCGCACAGCGTCGGCAGGTGCCATCGGGAGGGCCGGTTATCGCTACGGATGTTGCAATTGTGGTGCTCGCAGTCCTCGTTATCGAACCACGTGACGTTCGGCCAATCCAGCCGTCCGCCAGCAGCACGGGCCAGCGATGGCTTGAACACCGACCGGATGATGCATGTCTCTCCGGCGTCCACGTGATAGGGCAGCACATATTGCGAGTAGTCCTTCCAATCCGCGCTCGCCTTCACGCCAATGCCAACGTGCTCGGCGAACAGGTAGTAGGTTGGCCGCCAGATGGTCCCTCGGATGCCGTTGGCCGGGTCGGGCTGGTACGCCAGGTCGATGCGGTTCATGGCGAACGACACCTCACCCACCAAGCGGTCGAGGTTGGTGTGCTTCAGGCTCGGGCCTCCACCCACGACGAATGCTCGCATCTCACACTCCGCCTAACGCCAGGATGGCCCATAGTTCCGGGTCGTAGGGCACGTTCAGCACGCCGACCTTCGTCGCCGTCAGCCCCGTGTTTGCTCGGGATGAAGCACTGCCCGAGTGGCTGCCGCCTAGCGTGCCCACCTGCGTCGTGCGCATGGCGGTTTTCATGGCGAGGATATCCGAGACGTCATTGAAGTCCCATCCACCACCAACATCGCCGCCGGGTCCCTCTGCGACTGGCATCTCATAGCCCCTGCGCTGCTCGGCGCACGATGGCATCGGCGAATTGGCTGGACGACGCCTTGATCCGCGCTCCCTCCGGTCCCTTGCTGACCTCGGAGATCTTGGTCTTGCTGGGGTCCTGGAAGAAGTTCGGGTACACCTCTGTGCCGGGCAGGTCGGCCCCCAGCAGTTCGATGAATGGCCCGGCGTGCAGTTCGTTCACATCGACCGGGTTGCCGTTCCGGTCGCGGATGATGCCCTTCGGGTCCCACAGATTCACCGAGTAGGCTGCCAGCCGGTTGACCACTGGCAGGTCGTATACCACTACCAGTTTCGGGCGCTCTGCGGCTGTGGCATGGTCGCTGGACCGTATGGCTTCCGCGAGGTCGCCGGCGCTGCTCTGGTTGAAAAGCAATCCATTGTTGGCCATCGTTCCGCCGGGAATTATCTCTTGAATGAGGGAGTTTGTCAGCGCGACATCGAAGCGGGTGCCGTTGGGCGCGTCATCAGGAATGGCGAGGGTTCCAAGGGAGGTGGGGTCGAAATCCGTGCCGGACCCTCCGGCTCCCGCTATAGTCCAAGGCAGCCCGGTATCGTATACGACCCAGGTTGTCGTCGCCTCGACCCACGCCCTGAGCAGGCGGAGAATGCTGGCGGTCGTGGTGCCGCTGAAGGATGATGGCGTGTTGTCTTTCCAGACGCTCAAAATAGCGGAGGTGATGGTGCTTCCGGGCAGGATGGTGGAGAGGTCGAACTGAATCAAAGGCTTGGAGAAGCGGTCTGAGACAAGAAGGTTCCCAAACTCTAGGTAGGCGCGGGTTGGATTGCTACCCGATAGTCCATCTGAGAACTGCTCCCAGATATCCGTGTCCTTGCCGGCCGTAGCGTCCGGCTGTAGGGTGAGCGTCGGGTCGAGCACCCAACCAGCCCAATCCCGCACAGGTAGTTCGACCATGACCTCGCTCAGGCCCGTGCGCTTCCAGCGTAGCGCCACGCTCTGGCCCTCCGGCCCCATGAGGTAGGGCGAAGGGACCTCGATCCCCCTGAACGCCATGCCGCCCGGAAAGCGCCCCGGCGTTGGCTGCCGGTTGAAGCGGAACGAGAAATCTAGCGGGTGGCCGGCCTGCAGACGGATCAATTTTCGCACTAGATGACCGGCGTATTCAAACTCCAAGTCCGCTGCCGGCCAGGCATTCGGGTACCGCACGCCCTGCCGTCGGCGCTGCCCCAGCACCGTTGGGATGGTGTTGAGAGCGTAGACCTCGAGCCGCTCATCGAAGCGGTCGAGCATCCACATCACGGGCACTTCCGGGTCCAACTCCCGGCAGAATCCACCAGTCATGAAGGCGTCGAAGCCGTGTGGGTGCCGCTCCTCCATCACCCCATCCAGCAGGTCGCTAGGGATCTCCCGTAGCACGCCGTCGCGCACGTAGTCCACCGGCCGTAGCGATATCTCCGTCGTCACCCGGCCATGCTCCTCGGTAACGCGCGCAGTCCGTCCGCCCCTCATGTCTGCCCCGGAATGCGATATGGCACGCCCTGCCGGAAGTACGCGTGCCGGTCACCCTCAACCCCGACCACGTAGGGATTGCGGTTGCTGTCGCCGAGAGACGCGATGCTCTTGAGGATCTCCATCGGGCGGCGATCGTTATCGAACTCCCGACTGACCGGCGTGACGTTGGTCGCCACCTCGTAGGACTTGATGAACTGCATCACCTCGGCGTTGGTGAATATGGCCGTCACGACTACGGAGGCGTCTACCTGACCAGTGAGTGCCGTCTGGTTGTAGAGCACGAAGTCCATCGCCTCGCTCAGGCCAATGCACTGCACGTCGACGGTAATTCCCTCAGCCTTGAACTTGCCGCCCTGGTCGACGCTCTCTAGCCGTGGCGAAGCCCAGAATACCTGGTCGAGATACAGTTGCGCGCGCTGGTCAGCGACGGCGGCCGCCAACTCTCCGCCGGAGAGAACGAAGTACTTCTTTCCGAACCGAGTTTGGCTGGCGGCGTGCGTCTTGACTGCACTACGGGTAGGGGACCCGCCGCCCACCGGGGAGTAGCGCACCAGCACCGCGTTGGCCATGTCGGCAAGGTCATTGGTCACCTTGACGATGCCCGTGTCGATGCTTACCCGCTTGACCATCCCCTCCCAGTCGCCTATGCCCCGGTGGTTGTAGAACTCGGTCATGCGTCCGGGACCGTTGTTGAGGAACTCCAGCGCGTCCTCCCGGCTCTTCGGGCGGAAAGAGAAGGTGGCTGAGTAGTAGCCACCCTCTTCCCGCTCAACCATCTTCCAATCGGCGATCTGGGCGATAGGGATGTTGCGGCGGTACCGCTCCCAAAGCGTGGCTGGGTTGTGCAGGACGACGATGTTCGCTAGGCTCATCAGTCGTCCCCGCGCAGGAAGTGGTAGCAGGCATGGGCATATAACTCGGCCTGCACGCCAATTCCGGGCTGCGCCAGCAGGGGCACCTGACCGAAGCCCGTCGAAGGGAAGAAGCCGAAGAGGAAATAGAGGCGTGTAACCTTGCCCGGCTCCAGCCGCGGTGGTAGTCCACGTCGGGTCCAGATGTCCGTGCCTAACTCCACGCCCTCGCTGATCAGCCGCTTGATGGTTCGGTCCCGAATGACCCCGCCATCATCCTCAAGGATGCTGTCCCCACGCAAGGCGCTCGACCCGTTGGTCGGATTGGAGAGCGGGTCGGCGTACTCGCAGGACCATTCGTTGGTCGGGATGAGGATGAGTTCGAACGGGAATAGGTCCGAGGCTGCCGTGCCCTTCGCGTGGACCTCCAGCACAAGGTTGGCCGTGGCGTAACTCGGGTCGGCCTCGTCCACCTCGGCGAACGGAACGGTCAGGTATCCTCCCGGCGTCAGGTTCACCAGTTCGTCGAGGTTCCCGGCGGCGGCCAGACTCGCCATGCGGACTTCGGAGAACTCCTGAACGGGGAAGTAGGTCGTAGGCGAGATGAGAATAGCCCGGAGTTTCACATAATCGTCGCCTGCGACCCCACCAACCTGGCCGCACTTGAGGAACACTCGATACTCGCCCTTCAAGGCCTCCAGCAGGTCCGTCAGCGTCACTCGGCAGCGCATCGTCATCGTCGTGTCGGTGGCGAATGTGCATTGCGCCGCCGCCCCGCCGGGTGTACGGAGGTTGGCAACCGCCGAGGTGTCTGTCCCGTAGGTCACGGCGATGCCGGCCGGGTTCCCGGCGTTGCCTAGGTTGATGCGGCTGACGAAGCCCCCGTCGCCGATGTTCTCCGTCTTGGCGCCGACGATGACGCGCGAGATGTTCCCGATTTTCCCCGCCGACCCGTCCCCGCCCGAAGGCGTCTTGAGCCGCAACATCATATAGGGGGAGGTCCGGCCTCGCAGGGAGGTTGCAGGGATTTCCAGTTCAGGACGACGTAGCGCCATGTGGTCGCTGGCGATGCGCGGCGAGGTCGTCATCGAAGTGAGACCCGTGACACGCAACCGGACCCATAATCGGCTGACGGCGTTGACCGTCTCGGCGGCCCAGGCATTGACGCCGTTGTAGCCCGACCAACCGAGCAGGACCGGCCCCAATTGGTTCCACATCTCGTCGTCGGGAAAGCGCGTGTAGTGGCTACCGAGCGTGAAGTCCGGCCAGCCCGCCGCTCCATCCGAGTACTCGAGAACCCAGGCGAGGCCACTGTAGACTCCGGCTGTCACCAACCGCCCTGCCAAGTGGAATCCTGGCTCGGTCGGCGGGAAGCCGATGTAATAGATGTCGCCTACTTCGGGGTCGGCGTCGAACAGGTCGTGCTCCGTCCCCACTAGGTTCGCCGAGAACGTGCCACCAGTGGTATCGAAGCGATAGATGTGGCTGATCGCACCGTTTTCTTGCCGGTGGTTGCCAACGAAGGACCAGGCCAGTGCCCCGTCGTCTGGGTGGCTGTCCAGCGGAGTCAGCCGGATGGGGCTACCGCGCTGGCCCGGCACCTGATCCCGCCAGATGTAGCGGGCGATGCTGACTTCGAGGTTCTCGATGGCGGCCTGCTGCGCCATCGCCGGCGTCCAGAGGCTGGAGGGGTTCTCGTACTGCGGGATGGAGTGGACGACCGCGTAGCGTGGGTTGGTCTCGCCGATCGCCTTCTGGAGCATCACCACCGGCGCCCGGTAGCGGTTGCCCCTCTCCCGATACTGTAGCGCCTTGCGGGCGGCCTGGGTCAGCCGGTCGTGCTCGCGGGCTAAGGCATCGATGTCGTGCTCCCGCACGTTGATGCCGGCCCGCTCAACGAACAGAAGATCCTCGAGCCTGCTGGACAGCCGGTCGTAGGCCTCCGGGCTGACGGCCACGCTCCCCAGCCCGTCAACGTCCGGCGCGAGAACGCTATCTCCATCCACCCGAAAGAGGTCAATCTCGTCCTCGTCCGTGAGTAGCCGCCAGACCGCTAGGCCCTTGGGATAGTCCATCTAGGCTCCCAGCCAGTCACGCATGGCCCGGTCGAACACTCCGCCCCCGATGCCCTGATTGTAGACGCCGCCCATGTTGATCGTGCGGTTGTATGTCGACGCCCCGCCGCCGGCCATCACGGGCAGGGCCGCTGCCTGCTGGCCAGCCGCCGCGGTCATGGCCGCCTGGGTGCCACGCATCCCCTCGCCAACGCCCTTCTGCAGGCCAGCCATCATGTTCTTCCCGATGCCCACCATCACTCGGGATGGCGAACCGATATCAAGCAGTTTGTCCCACAGAGCGAGGATATCGCTGATCTTTCCGCTGAGCCAGGTCATGAACGCGGCGACCTTGGCCTTCGCACCGTCCCAGAACCCCTGGATCAAGGCCCCACCCCTCTTGACCAGTTCGAGCCTGATGGTCTCGAGATTGGCCCAGACGCCGGCCCAGGCATCGATGCCTCCCAGCATGTCCTCAAGGAAGGTTGCCCAATCCGTCTTGAGCCGCTCCGAGTAGTTGGCGATCATGGTCTGGACTATGAGCAGGAGCATGTCGTCATTCGCCGCCCACGTCTCCTGCAGATTCGACCAGAACCTGTCAGAGATGATGCCCGCCGCTTCCCACACCCACGACCAACTCTCGGCGAACGACTCGGGCGTCTCGCCAGCGAGCGACAGGGCAGATTCGAGGAACCTGTCCCAGAACCCCCCGACGTTTTCTGCGGCACCAGCCCAATCGCCGTTGGCGATGTCGAGCAGGGTAGCAAGACTAGTCACGAAGAGATCCAGCGTGCCGATGGCCGCCGTGGCGAGCAAGGCCACTACCTTGCCGAGAATGTCCAAGATGCCTGGTCCGGTGGCCGCCAGCGACTTCCCCAGCCCGCCAAAGATCTCGCCGAGGTTCTCGAGGACACCCGGTAATGCGATCGCAACGACCGGCGAAACTGCCGCGACCAGGTCGTCGATAGTCTGCTTGATCGTGGGGCCAAGTCCGACGGCCGCATCGTACAGCATCTGTAGGCCCTGAATCACGGGGTCAAACAGGTGCAGAAATCCCTTGATGCTCTCGCTCTGCGCCTCCGTGAACCCAACGCGCTGTAGCCACTCGTCGAAACTGAAATCGCCTCGCAGAAGCGCTCGCAGTTGGGCCATCGGAATGGCGATGCCCCGGAGGAAATCATTGAACGACTGAAGGAACCCCCCCGGCTCGATCTTCAATCCAGCCATCCCCGACAGGGCTGTGAGGATGCCTCCGACGCTGGTGACGATACTGCTCATCAGACCGCGGGTGGTCTCCAGTTTGGCGGCCGTCTCTTCATCCGTCATGCTGTCGATCAAGCCCCGGAGCCCCTTGGATAGACTGTCGAGGATCGGCCGAAGCACGCTGGCGCCGAGGATCACGTTGATGAAGTCCTGCACGTCCTGAGTCACCCCAGCCCACGTGCCCGACATGCGCTTCATGGCCCCGGCGAAGTCGCTCTCGGCCATCTGCACGAAGGCTTCCACGAATTGGTCGACGTCGTATTGGCCTGCGGCGGCGTTCTTGCGGAACTGGTCGAGGGAGATGTTGGTCAGCCCCATGTTGCGCTGCATGATCTCGAGCACGGTCGCCACAGGCATCATGGCGCCGCGGGCGAGGTCTCGCAGTTCGGTTCCCATCACCTTGCCGGCCGCCTTCATCTGGCCGAAGTTGTACAGGATGCGCTGCATGACCTCGTCGCTCAGCCCCATGCCGGCGGTGTAGTCGCCCGTCGCCGTGATCAGCCGTCGGATCTCCTTGGTCTGGAAACCCATGGCCATGGACAGGCTGATGGCGCTACTGATGGTCTGCGGCCGGAAGGGGGTGGTCACGGACATCTGGAGCGACCAGTTCAGGAGTTCCCGGGCTGGCGCGGCGGCCTCCTTCAGGGCCTCGGAGAAGTCGTAGGTCCCGAAGGCGGACTGCTGCAGGCGGTTGTCCAGCCCGTCGAAGCCTGGAATGAGTTCGCGGATCTGGCTGTCGACCCACTTGAGTCGATTCCCGTACTGCTCGAAGGCGTATCGCCCGGCCGCCGTGTGCTGGTCGACCTCCGCCATCTTCTTGATGAAGTTGTCGTGCGAGTTCCGCAGGTTGATGAAGCGCTGGACCTGGTAGTCGGAGGCCGCCCCGGCTTCCCGCAGGTAGTCAGCGAAGCCCTCGGTACTGTTGGAGGCTGCCAACTCGCGGGCCACCAGCGTGTTGAACTGGATCTCGAGTTTCTGCAGTTGGGCGGCGGCGTCAAAGGCCTCCGACGCCATCTGCTTGATCTCGTTGGCGATCGCACGAATGGCTCCGGCGGCTAGGATGCCTGCGGCGATGGTCCCGATGGCGGATAGAGCGCCGCCCACGCCGCCCATGGCGGTCGAGAGGGTTCCGGTCTGCCTGGCTACGCTCTGGCTCGTCTGGCCCAACTGCTCCATCCGCCGCTTGACTTCGTCCATGTCGCGGCGGAAGGAGTTCATGCCTTCGACGATGGCCAGCACGCCTACGGTTGGGAAGGCCATCTAACGGCGCCCCCGCTTATGGCGCAGATGGTCCTGCATCTCGGCGTTCTGCAAGAGCCGGATCTGGTTGCGGAGCCTATTGAGAGCGACTTCCATTGCTCGGCCGCGGGGCGGCATGGCGTACCACTCCTCCACGCTGTAGCCAGCCCCGATGCGGGCGTCGTGCTCCTCGAACGGGGACACCAACTCGGGGTGTCGGATTCCGTAGGTGACCCGGGTTCCCAGCGCGTATCTGGGCTTGATCAGCAGGACAGGGTCGCCGTCGTACCTAACGTTGAAAGCCCTGGACGGCCTCCGATACGTCAGCCTCGCTGACGCCGGAGAGCCGTCCCACCTCCCTTACGATGGATGCGATGTCATTCTGGTCCGGCGCCGCACAGTACTTCACCCACGCCAGGTAGCGGGCACGTGGGCCTTCGACGTCGCGCCGCAGGATCTTCATCTGCTCGAGGAACTCGGCGGCATCGGCTGCGGGCACGCCCTCGGGAATGGTCGTCGGCTCGGTCCCGAGCAGGATGAAGGCGTTGTTCATGTCCAGCAGCATGCCAGCCTGCCACTGCTGCAACGCCGACTTGTAGTCCGGGTCGTCCGGGTTCTCTTCGACCCGATCAAGGGCCTCGACGAACACCCGCGGGACCTTCGGCTGGACCCGTAGCGCCTCGGCCGCAATGTCCGTGGGCAACATCACCGGCACTCGCTTGATCAGCAGAACGACCCCGGTCGAGAGGGTGAGGGTCCTCGGACCCTCACCCTCCTTGTTCACGGCGGCCGCAATGCGCTCGAGCGACTCCCGATCGCCCGTCGCTACATCAACCATGGTTGGCTCCCGTCTACGCGGCCTTGATGATGATCCCGTCTGTCGACAGGTCGGACAGGCCGCCAGCGAAGATCAGATTGACGTTGTCCCGGCACACGGCGATCTCGTTGATCCGGTCGTTGGCCGGGATGACACCCGAGACTGCTTTCTCGGGGAGGATGTACCAGGTCGCTCCCCCGTCGACGGTCCGGGCAATGCGCCCGGCCGGGCCAGCCGCGTCGAAGGCTAGGTAGCCGACGACGTCGTCGACGAACTTGATGTCGCGGATGACCGTAGGCGTGCCGGGCAGGCTGATCTGGGTCCAGGACACGCCGGCGTTCTCGGTGAAGTACAGCGCCCCATTGGCGTTGCCCACCAGCCAGAGCGAGGCCCCGAGCATGACAACTGCAGTCAGATTCACGCCCACTGACGGGCCAGTCACCGACTGCCATGTCACTCCGCCGTTGTCCGTGAACACCACGGCATTGCTGGCGCCCACGGCCACCACGTTGCGGCCGTCCAGAGCGGCGATGTCGGCGAGGTCCTGGCTGGTCGCCACGCCCTCGTCCTGCACCTCGGCCGACACGGTCGGGTCGAGGACGAAGAAGATGTAGCCGTCCTCACCGACGATCCACGTCGCCCGAGCGCCGGCGCTGGCGATGGCGAACGGCTCGATCGCCCCGACGAAGCCTGTGGTCATCTCGACCCAGGTCTCGGTGCCGGCCAAGATCTCGTCGATGGAGGCGTAGTGCAGGCCGGTGGTCGTCTCAGAGATCGCCACGAGGTAGCCGCCCACACAGGCAAGGCCAGTCGGGGTCTCGTCCGAGAACATGCTGTCGACGTAGGACACGCCCCACGTCACCCCGCCGTCGCCCGTGAACACCACGGCCGGCTTGGTGCCCGGAGTCGCCCCCGTGCCGCCCATCAGGAAGAACGCCTTCTCGCAGCCCTTCGACGGGTTCTCGCAGTCGCCACAGGACGCCGAGTCGCAGATCACAGCGGCCACGACCTCCCGCACGACCTCCGTCTTGGCCTTCTCGGCGAAGGCGATCGGGACGATCTCGTAGAGGTCCTTGGCGCTGATGGCCCCGGTCTCGTTCGTCGGGTTCTGCTCACCCGACTCGATCGCACCGGCGTTCTCGTCGGACCACTCCGTGACCGTTGCCTCGCGGTAGACCTTGATCTTGTCCCAGCCGCCGAGGTAGTCCTGCGGGCTCTTGCAGCGGCCGACGTGGACCTGAATGTCGAAGCGGCATCGGCGCCGGGTCAGTTCGAGCAGGGTGCTGATGTCGCGCGGGTAGCGCCCCATCAACTCCGTGCTCACACGTTCCTGCGCCCCCTGCACGGCCGCTACCTCGACGAACTCGTTGCGCCGGTCCGGCGAGGGACATTCGATCCGGGTGATGTCGCCCTGCGGCCAGGAAGTGTCGCCGATCTTCATGCACCCCTGATACACGAATGCGTGCCCAGGTCCGGCACCGAATTCGGCCAGCCACACTCGGCTCTCGCCAGCGACGGTGATCTCGTTTCCCATTGGGGCCTCCTAAACGGCTTGGCTCTCGTAGTCGGAGAATGCTTTCAGAAGCACTTGCACGTCCACGTTCAATGTGGCCTGTAGCGCCCCGAGGAGCGCGTCGGGCCTCCGCTTCACCTCACGCAGATTCCACAGGCCCCGTCTGTGGAGTTCGTTGTGGAGGCGGGTCGCCACCGGCTCCGGTAGGCCGAGCGCATCGGCTACCTCGACCGGGCCGACGGGCACTCCGTCGGCAGCCTCATCATCGCTGGCTTCGTCAGGCAGGCGCACACGGTATTTGCGTCCCCTCTCATCCTGATAGTCCACCTCTCTCACTTCGGTAGCGCCCTTCCCTTGCCGTTCACACGCATCCACGCGAAGAGCGCGCCGACCCAAGTCCCGAACGGATTTGCCACCTGCGAGTCGTTCGACACCTGGAAGATGATCCCCGTCCTCACGGCAGCGATGTCCCTCTGCTGCTCCTTGATGAAGTTCTCGGTATTATTGCACGAACACACCGGCCTATCAAGTAGCGCCGCCGCATACCGAGCCACCGCCTCGAGCCAGTAGCGGTCCATGTCCTTCATCGAGCAGGCCACGTCCTGGGCCTGCCAGCCCGACAGGTAGTATAGCCGCGCTCGGTCCGGCGCGCGGCATGTCGCCAGCGCCGTTGGCGTCCATTCGCCGTCGGCGTATGTGGCCGGCGTCAGCGTAACGTAGCCCATCTCCTCGTCCCGAAAGCCGACGCAGGCATCCTGTAGCCCGACACTGCAGGCGACGCATGCGCCGCAAGAGCCGGGCGATCCTTCCCACACCATCTGGCCTTCCGTCGAGGGGTCGGTGTAGACCCGGTAGACGTCGACCGTCGTGATGTAGTTGGTGCTGACGTCGCCGTCGATCGGCCCAGGCGCCAGCCCCTCCTGCAGATCCGGGTCGATGGCCAGCCATGCCTTGAATGACACGCTGGCTATCCCGGCGGCGATCTCGACCGTGGCTGGCCGGATCTCCCACTCGTCCTCGCCCTCGTGCCCCGGATAGTAGATGCGGATCTCGCACGGGTCGGTGACGGCGGTGGCGAATGTGGCGAGACAGTCCTCATCGTAACTGTCGCCGTCATTGTCGGCCCGGGCGAATGCCAGCCCGGTGGTGATCGTCTGTTTCACTCGGTATCCGGGGGCGATCAGGTGGCCCCGCTGCACCTCGAGACTGCGGGCCTGCCCGCGAATGTTGCCGACGTCGGCAAAGTACACCTCTCGACGGGCTGGCCGAGGGAGTTTCACCTTCTCCGCCGCCGTCCAGTCGGGGATCAGGTTGTATTTGACCTGGTCAGCGATGGCCTTTTCGGCGGAGTGGATCGCCGATGCCAACTCGTGGCGCCCCACCTGATTGCTGTGCTGCCACGCGTATTGGAACCACACGTCGCCGCAGTCCTGGCCGGGGAACTTGGCCGAGAACGCTTGGGCGAAGTGCAATGGGTTGATCCCAAAGTATTCACGCCATCGGTCGAGAGGAAGCCACGTGCGGATGATCGCCCTGCTCATCCTGCTCTCCTATCAGCCCCGCGCGAGCCGCTCAACTAGGATCGCTCCCGCACTCAATGCCAGTGGCGTCAGCAACCACTGCGCTGGCGGCCACACTACCACCATCACCATTAGCGCAGGCCCGACCCACACCGACACGCACCAGAGACACACGAACAGGCCGGCCAGGAAAGCGTCTGGATTCCATGCGGCGGGCCGGCCTGCGTCATCGGGTTCAATACCCACGAGTCGCCGCAGTCGAACGAACAAGCGCCACGGTCCAACCTCGTAAGCAATCATCGCCGAGAGGCGCCATGTCGCCAACACCAACAGTAGCAGAGAGATGGGGGTTAGCGCAAGCATCAAGCCGTCGCCCTCTCGCCCCGCATCCTCTGCCAGTACTTGAGCGAATTGAGGACCTTCGGCCGATGCTTGCCCGATTCCTCTTCGGCGATCAGCGCCTCGTAGTCCTCCGGGTTGGCCGTCCGGGCAAGCGCCTTCGCTCCAGCCTCGTCGAGGTCTGAGATCCTCACGTGGATCTCCGCTATTCCTCCATGGTCCTCACCGACCGCCATGTCGACGCCCATCACGGGCAGAGGAAGCGGCGGGCCAGCCACTGTCATTTCGGCTGGCGGCGGCACGCTGGGCAGGACGGGCTTCGGCTTCAGCAGGAAATCATGCGATCCGTCCCCCCGCACGCGCCCTAGGAAGTCAGTAGCGTCGCGGGCATCGACGTACCGGAACTCGCCCTGCTTGAAGGGGTAGACCGTCCCGGTGACTTTCCCTCGCATAGCCATACGTTTCGGCCCCGGCCCTTGATAGGCCATGAGCACCGCGTCTGTCGACGCGCCCGATGATCCGCCGCCCGAAGCCGCGGACAACACCTGTTGGGGCTTCCGCGCTCCGTCGGCCGGCTGAGGACACTTGCTACAAGGCATCTCCATCCTCCCTTCGTAGTAGGGCAACCATTTGTTGCGAATCCACTTGACGTTCTGCTCCCGGCTGGCCCACGCCTTCTCCCGGACCTGCCCGCTCTCCTTGCGGTAGACGAACAGCGGCTCAGGGATGCGGAGAGAGCATAGCCCCTGATGCTGTAGGGCGATGAGGTAGTCCCAATCTTCCCACCCCGGTGCCGTGGTGTCAAAGCCTCCTATCTTTTCATGGACCGCCCGAGGCACCAACACCTGCGAGGTGTGCTGCATGCGCTTGAGTACCGCCCCGCACACGAAGTCCTCGGTGACGTAAGGCTCCATGGGCTTCCTGTCGTCAGCGAACCGCTGGTAGACGTCGGTGTAGATCACCCGGCCACTCTCGACGTAGGCCGCCACCATCTTGTCGAGGGCCAACGGCATCAGATAGTCGTCGGCGTCCAGCCAGAGCAGCGCCTCCCCCCGGGCGTACTTCCCCCCCAAGTTTCGGGCACCGGACGGTCCTAGGTGCTGGCTGGCTGTAATGATCCGGGCAAACGGCGCGCCGGCCAGCGGGCTGTCGAAGCCCTGCGCCCAAAGCCGGCCCGTGTCGTTGACGACGATGGCCTCCCAATTCACGAAGCGCTGGGCCAGTAGCGAGTCCAGAGCGTCGATGACGTACCGCTCATGGCCCGGTCCCACCGGGATGATCACCGACACGAATGGGTTGGCGTAATCATGCACCGGCCACGCCTTGTGGGGGGCGGGCGACCCCTGCGCCCCGAACGGAACAACATCCGGGTTAGGATGGTGCCCGCGGGCCGCAGCGACCGACAGGGTGCGGTCGAACTTGTAGGCCAGCGCCCAGCCGAACGCCTCGGTCCAAGGCCCGTCCCCCGGCTCGCCCTTAGACTTGGAGTCGCTTCGGTCCCGGTAGATCAGGGTGGGCGCATCGGTCACCCGGACGGCCCGGAAGCCCAGCGACGTCACCCGGCACCACAGGGCTGCGTCCTCGGCCCGCCAGTCCCGCACCCGGTAGCCGCCGGAGCGCTCCATCACTTCCCGGCGCATCATGCTCGAGTAGTGAATCTGGTTCATGTGGGCCATCTGACCGAACCAGTTGTAGGCGCCGGATGGCCAGTCGTTCCGGTGCCGGTTCTTGCCCCCATCATCGACGATCTCCAGCCCACCCGTCACGATGTGCATGCCGGGACGAGTGTCAAGCGCCTCCACCTGGATGGCCAAGGCGTTGTCCGCCATCATGTCGTCGGCATCGAGGAACACCACATACCGCCCCCGGCTGGCCCGGTAGCCGAAGTTGCGGGCAGCCGACAGGCCCAAGTTTGCCGGCGTCGGCAAATAGTGGACGCGGGGGTCCGCGCAGTGGATCTCCACCACTTCCTTGGTCGGGTCCGTGCTGGCGTCGTCGACGACGATGCACTCCCAATCCTCGAAGGACTGAGACTGGACTGAGCGGATGGCCTCGCCCACAAACCGGGCCAGGTTGTGGCAGGTGATGATCACCGACACCCGGGGGCCGGGCCGGTGATAGGCCTCGTGGACCCGGTGGATCAGCATGGCGTACTGGCGGATCTTGTCTGGCCAGAGCCATCGCTCCTGAACGTCATCCTTGCAATTCGCCGACAGGCGCGTCCGCTCTGCGATGCACGCCTCGATGGCGTCTGCGAGCGCCCGGTGATCGCCGGGCGGGGCTAGGTATCCCGTCTGGCCCTGACGGACAATCTCGAGTTGCCCGCCCCAGGCCCATCCGGCGATTGGAACGCCGGCAGCCATCGCCTCGAGCGTCCCGATCCCGAAGGTCTCGCGGGTGGTCGCCAGATAGACCCCCGCCTCCACCACCAGCGGCTTGATCACGCTGTGGGCCTGCTTGCCGACCAGCCGGACGTTGCGCGCCGGGTTGCCGAAGGTGGACACGAACCACCGCTTCGGTAGCATCGCCGCCACCTGATTCATATCGGCCGGGTCCGACACCGCATCCGTCCGGGCCTTGTTCCACAGAACGTAGCCGCCGTGCTTGCCCGGCTCACCCTGCCATTCGTCGTACTCGACCCCGTGATAGATCACCTCGGGGTACACGAGCATGCCCCGACGCACGGCGTCCCCAACCCATCGGCTGGGCACCGTATGTGCCTGGGCGTTCGCCATGGCATCGATGACCAGGGCGTTGGTTTCCTCGCCCCACAGGGGCCAATCGTAACGGCTCCAGTACAGCCCGTGGTTGCAATTGACCACGGGCTTTCCTGGGCGGGTAACCAGCGACGTGCCGTGGCACATGAGCACATCGGCCTCGTCGGCGTTCTCGATCGGCTCGACGTCGTAGTCCCGCAGGTACCGAACCTGCGCCTCGACCACGCGCCGGATGCCGCCGTCCCCCCGGTCCGGGTGGTTGAACCACGGGACGATGGCTAGTTTCAGGCCCATGCGACAGCCGTATCCGTCAAGCCCTCTGCCGCCGGGATCTCTGCCACGAAGCCAAGTCCGATGCTCGCCTGCGCGCAGTGTAATCGCACGTCCCGGAGTTCGCCTGGCTTCGCCGGCCCGTGCGTCTTGAAAATGTCCTGCCAGCCGGCGGCGGCCGCCAGCACGCCAAGGGCCCAATTCACCGACTTGCCTTCGCCGGTGGCGATGTTGGCCACGATCGGAACCTGCCGCTCAGCCGCCAGTCGGTTTGCTCGAGCCACGTCCCGCACGTGAATCCAGTCCCGCGTCTGATCGCCGTCGCCGTTGATGACGAAGGGCGTCCCGAAGTAGATGTGATCCAGCGCCCGGGCCACCAACGCATTCTCCCCGACAGCCTTCTGCCCTGGCCCGTAGACGTTCCCGTACCGCAGGATGGCTATGCTCATGCCTCGGCCCGATACGGCAGCCAGCCGGACGTAGTCCTCGCCAGCCAGTTTGCTGACCCCGTAGGCGCTCTGCGGCCCTTTCGGGTCGTCCTCCTGGTAGGGGAGATCCCCATAGGGGGAATAGACGGCCGATGTCGAGGCGAACACGAAGCGCCCCATGCCGTGTCGCTTGCAGGCCTCCAGCAAGTTGATCGTCCCGAGGATGTTGTGCTCGGCATCGTCGGCCGGATCGTCGATGCTGTGCTGCAGGCTGGCGCTGGCGGCTAGGTGGATCACCGCATCGTAACGTCGGCCTTCGAAGGCCAGCCCGAGCCGGTCCGCATCCCGTAGGTCGTACCAGATGCCGCCGCCGGGCATGTCGGGATCTGGCTTCCGGTCCAGCGGCCGGACCGTGTGGCCGGCGGCCAGCAGGTCCGCCATGGTATGCCGGCCGATGAATCCCCTCGCTCCCGTCAGCAGGATGTTCATCCGAACCACTCACGGATGGCCCGGTCAATGTTGGCGCTGGCTTGGTCTCGCTCGTCTTGCTCAGCCCGCCGATGGGCTGCCCAGCCTACCTGCCGGCCCAGAACGTAGCCCAGCCCGGCGATCAGCAGTCCCATGATCAGCGCGGCGAGTTCGTTCGACATGATGCCTCCTATGCCTTCTCGGTCCCGATGTGGCCGAAGATCCCCCAGCCCCCGATGTCGACAGGCCACCAGACCTCTGGTCCAGGCCGGGTGCGGACGAAGTGGTCGTGGAACACCTCGCACTCGCCGGCCGGGCGCTGGTCGGTCGGGTAGCCCCCATAGGCGGCAAAGTGACGAGAGTGCCGCAGGCTTGGATTGCCCGAGTAGCAGTACTGGCGGTCCTTCAGGATGTTCAGGTAGTGGACGCCGCCGTAGCCCACGCTCTCCGCCAGCAGGCCGATGGGCAGGCCTCCCGTCCGCACCATCCCCACCTGGCCGTTGTTCATCAGCAGGTCAACGTATGGCTCGATATTCAGCGGGCGCCGCAACTCCCAATCGTCCTCGAGCCATAGGACGAAGGGCGTCGCATTCATGACTGCCTCCACCGCCCGATTCCAGGACGGCCCCGGTCCCACACGCTCGCTGTGGAAGCCGATCAGATGCCCGCCCAGCACCTCGAGCAATGCCCTCATGTGCTGATCTTCCGATCCGTCGTCGGCGATATACCAGACCAGCGGCCCCTGATAGACGAGGTTGCCGATCATGGCCCGCACAGTCCGCAGAGCGAGGTCGGTGCGACGGTAAGTCAGCAGGGCGACCCCGATGGTCGGCCAGGCGGTCATCGCTGCTCCACGAAGATGGTGGTGCTTCCGCCAACCCCGTAGGGCACCCGCACGGGCTGCTGGCCCACAACGTCGGCCACGGCCTGCCACTTCCGGGGCGGTACCACCAGCAGCAAGTAGCCTCCGCCGCCGGCGCCGCACAACTTGCCACCCAGCGCCCCGGCCTCGAGTGCCCTCCGGTACATCTGGACGGCACCGGCCGGCATGGCATCAGGGTTGGCTGCCTGCTTGTGCTTCCACGCCTTGTCGAGCATCTCGCCAACCGCCTCCATCTCGCCGGAGAGCAGCGCCAACTTCATCGGCTCGACCATGGCCAGCGTGCGCTGCAGGGCGCCCGTCGCCATACCTGCCTTGATGCGCTTCCCGGTCTCCTTGAGGATTGGCTCGGCGTGGCGATGGATGCCCGTGGAAAACAGCGGCATCCATTTCGACCAATGATCACGGATCTTCTCGTCGACATAGCCGCCCCCCCCGCTGACGAGCGGATCGGCATTACTGAACCGGAAGTGGTTCACCCCACCGTAGGCGGCGATGTAGTGGTCCTGCTTGCCGGCACCCGTTCGAAGGTCCTCGATCTCGATGGCGGCCGCCATGGCCGCCAGGTCCTGAAAGTGCAGGTAGCGCTTCTGATAGTCGAATAGCGCCTTCAGCGTCCCGACGGCGACGGCGGCACTCGATCCAAGCCCAGATCCCTGGCCAGGGATGTCGGCGATCGTGTGGATCTCCACGCCCCCAAGGGTCAGGCCAGCCCGGCGCAGAGCATTACGGATGATCCCGTGGCTCACATAGTCGAGGTTGTCGACGTCCTCGGTGCGGCTGTAGGCCACCCGGTAGCGGTGCGGATTCCAGTGGGGGCTGACGATCACGTAGACGTACAATCCGATGGTGGCGCCGAACACCTGCCCCTCGCCATGGTTCTCGTACCAGGCTGGCAGGTCCGTCCCGCCACCGATGAAGGACACGCGTAGCGGCGTCCGGGTGATGATCATCGGTCGAACACCTGTAGGTTATCCGGCAGCCACATCATGGGCATGCCGATGGCCTGCCAGATGAGCCGTAGCCGGTGGGTCCAGGCCTCGTTGTAGTGTAGCCCGTGGTCATGGAGCATCGACCGCCAGACGTAGCCGGGAACGAGCGTCTGATGGTTCTCCCCCCCCTGGCCGGGGCCGGCGGACGTCCAGATGAGCAGACATGTTTCGGCGGCGTGCTCGGCGATATTGCGGATCAGCATGCCTCCCTGATCCTCCGGGATGTGCTCGGCCACCTCGATGCAGGTGAGCAGGGCGAACTTCCGAAGGATATTGAACTCGCGGGAAACGTCCACCTTCATGATGCCGTGGAGATCCGCGTTCGGCGGGGCTAGGATGTCCAGGCCGACGGCGTCGATACCTAGCCGCCGAGCCATACGGATCATGGCACCTGTGCCGCATCCGACGTCCAGATAAGTCATGGGCGCGCCGAACGCCACGATGATGGCGAGGAATGCTCGAGCGTTCCAGTCGTCAAATTGTGCGAGGTGGGCCAGATAGTCCTGGCCCTCGAGGGGACTGTTCATAGGCCCTCCCGAGGCCTTTCTCTCCCGTAAACCCCCGGAGCGCCAGCGGCCGGGAGCAACCGCATTCGGGCAGGTGCGCGACTGCCCTAGGCGCTCCGGGGAGTGACGGAGGGGCGGTTGCCCGCCCCTCCCTTCACTCCGTGGTCAGGTTACGGCAGCCGACCCTCGTGGTAGAAGTAATCCACGCTCCGCTCCGTCACACCACCGTCGATCCAGTAATGATCATCGGGGTGCGTGTCGCGGCTGTGGGCCAGCGGGCAGTACAGCACGTCGAGGATCCGCGCCGACAGGTGCGGCGTCCGCAGCACCAGCCGCGGCTCGATCTTTCCGAGCCACTGGACGCACCAGTTCAGCGGCGGCTTGGCGTGCCAGAGGAAGATCCCTCCGTCCGTCCAGAAGTACTGCGTCATGCGGCCATCGACCACCGCCTGCATCGATCCGCCGCGGTAGTCGAAGTGCTCGAAGTAGGTCACCGGCATGCCGCGGGCCGTCAGCGGGACGATGTAGATGTCGCTGGCGAAGCAGCCCACCGGGATGGCGGCGTCCTCGTTGCTCGACTGCTCGGGGATCATGTCGTCGATGACCACCGGGACCTTCTTGCCGTCCACCAGCAGGTACTCGCCATTCCGCATGGCATCCCGGATGGTCGTCATCTCGGTTCCGTCGAGCATGACCTGCGCGTTGTTCAAGGTCTGGCAGCGGTCGCTGTAGTACGCGCACGCCCACAGATCCGTGATCACCCAGAACAGGTCCTGCCGCATGGCCAACGTGAGCACCAGAGGCTGTAGCCCCGTCCGAGTGGCGATGTGGTTCAGCCGGCGCAGGATGTTGGTCAGCAGGGTGACGATGTTCGGGTTGGCGGTGGGGCTGGCGATGTTCGTCAGGTTATAGTCCCAGACGATGGAGTCGAGGCTGGGGCAGGCGATCGCCGTCTTGGCGTCCACCTTGCCAGTGCCGATCAGCAGATCGAGGCCGTTGAATTCCTCGTACCCGCCGCCCGCCGAGTCGTTCACCGGGTTGGCGGCATACAACTGGCGTCCCAACTGGTTCTGGAACGCCACGCCGACCTCGATGAAGCGCTGCAGCACCTCAGCGCCCTTCAGGGCCTGCTGCTCGCTTGGGATCGTCGGGAAGATCGAGGACCCCAACTGCGCCGCCAACGGGCTGTTGATCAGCGTCAGGTCGAGGAACTCGCCCCGGTTGATCACCTGGCCGACCCGGTTGATTTCCATCTCGCGGGTCATGAACGAGTAGCGGCCGAACGGCGCCGTCTGCAGGCAGGTCTTCATCGGCCCCGCTGTCTGCGGATCGTCGCAGACTCCGTTGGCCACATCCCCCGTCACATCCCGGAAGCCGCTGATGTAGGGAAACAGGGGCCACATGTCGACGCTTGGCCGCACCGGGAGGATACCGGCCAAACCGACGGGCTGCAGGCGGGTGTGGATGACTTCCCGCTCGAGACCCATGACGCCGAACAGCCCACCCGGGCCGTGGACGTATGGGTTCGAGGGCGTGCCCGTGGGCGTGGTGTGCTTCTGCACGACAGGCAGAAGCGCCTTCGCCAGGGCTTCCAGGATTGCGTTCTGGTCCATGATGTCAACTCCCTCGATCGAAGATCAGGATCGACTCGGGCTAGGCTAGGGCGGCGGGCACGGCCGGAACTGCAGAGGCACCGAAGGCCCCATCGATCCACGCCTCGCCAACTTCCTTGACGGCCGGCTGGGGCGCGCCATCGGTAACCTTGGTGCTCTCGCTCTGGGACGGTCGGTTGTCCCACAGGTTGGCGCCTGCCTTCGGCTGCATGGCCGCGGCCACGATCTTGGCCGGCCCCTTCTCGATGGCCGAGACGCGGGCATCCTGGGACTTCAAGTACTCGTTCAGGCCAGGAAGGTTGATGGCCTTGGTCACCGCCGTGGCGATGTCGGCCACCAGATCCTCGTAGCCCTTGGCCGCCGAGGGTCCCGGAGCCGGGACGGGTGCCGGGGGCGGCGCGGGGGCCGGATCTCCGGGCACCGGGGCCGGTGCCTCGCTCGTGATGGCCTTGTGCTCGATGCCAAGGTCCACGAGCGTCTTCGCCATCCCTGCAGTGGTCACTTCCAAATCTGCCACCCTTTCCTCGCCCAACGCGGCGACGAGAGTGGCGCGCTTGTCCTCGCTGAATGTCATTTCACTCACCTCCTTGAGGATGGTGGAGAACGCAGTCCACGGGTTGGCTGCCCACTTCGCGGGCAGGACGGTGTCCTCGAAACTGCGGTACTTCGTAATATACCCGTTCTTCTCGTCGACGGAAAGGACGAACATGCCATGCGACATCCCGAGGTCGGGCATCACGGCCTCGAGCGCGAGCAGTTCACCCGCCTCCTTTTCCGACAGCGGACCGCTCGCCACCACGAAGCCATCGGCGAAGTCGATCCAGTCGGCACGCTTCTCCCGCTGCGTTCCCGGCGTGTGCCAGATCCACAGTTCGGGCATGCGGTTCTTCGGATCGGCGTAGACCCATTCGATGAATTCCCGGTGGGCCTCGCTGGTGACGATCTCGCCGCCCTTCACGGCGTTCAGGGCATGGGCGTCTCGGTCACGGAACTTGTTGGTGACCCAGCCGACCCATCGCCACGATCCGTCGGCGGCCTTGATCACCGAGAAGCCCGATCCATTCTTCTCGGCCTTCTTTCCCGCCGCCCCAATGCCCTCGCGCTTGGCGGCAGCCCGGATCTTCGGCAGGGCCGCGCGCGCAATCTTGGCTGTGGTCCCCCCGCTACTCACCGCCGACGCCGCCCGGGACAGAGCGTTGCGGATATGGGAGGCGTCGTGGATGGGATAGTGCCGGAGGGAGCGGGGCTCGGTCCGGCCACTCTCGTCCTTCTTGCCGCCCGGTTCGATGTATGCGAAAGCCGAGTCCGGCAGGTCATTCTTGCCGGCGCCGGTCAGCGCGCGCTTCAGGCTTTCGAACACGCTCTTGGACTTCTGCAGGCGGGTCTTGTAGCCGGTCGCCAGCGTGGCAATGGCGCTTGCCTTCTCGTCGGGCGAGATCTCGTCCGACCGCATCACGTTCTCGACCAGCGTCTGGAACACATAGGTGACGTCGTTGATGGCGCGGGCCTGATCCCTGGCCTTGATGTAGGCGTCGTAGTCCCCCCAGGACGCGGCCCCATCGAACGGGCGGTAGATTTCGTACATGTCGCCCGAGGCGACGGCGTAGAGGCTCTTGTCCTTCTCTTCGTCGGCGGCCGGATCTGCGTCGTCCGCCTCCGGCACCGAGGGAGCCGCGGTGCCCGGCTCGGGCGTCCTAGCCCCGACGATGACGCGCGAGATGTCGTCTATCTTGCCAGGCGAGCCATCATCGCCTTCGGCTCCAGTCTCGTCCCCGTCGTCCTTCCCCACAGGCACGGTGCCCATATAGTCGGCGATGACGTTCGGGTCTGCCAAGGCCAGCGCGGCAAGCACCTCGGGGTCGCTGTTCGAGCCCTTCTCTTCCTCTCGACGTTCGACGGCCCGACGCTGTCGCCTACGGTCTTTGGAACTCGCCACCTCGGCCTCCTTCACTAGGCTTGCATGGCACATTGCGATGGCTCGCTTCTTGTCGACCCCTTCGCGAGCCATGACTTGTTGGACACACGAGTCCATCTTCCCCCATAGATGGCGCGGAACATTGCTGTAGGGCATACCTGTGGCGCATTGTAGAACGCATACGCGTGCCGGTCAAGCGCGGCTACTCCGAACGCCAGCCCCCATCGAGCCGAGCGCATCCCTGATTCGACGGTTCATCGCCTTGGAAAGTTCGGCCCGGCCCCGCTGCCGCTCAGTGATCGTGATGTCCCAGCCGCGGGCGAAGTTGCCGGGATGATCCACGCGCGGCCGCATCGTCCACGGGCCACGCGGGCCGCCGCCCTGGCTGCCCAGCCAGCCCTGCCGGGTCTTGGCCCGATAGGAGCCACGGCCGGCCGTGCGGAAACGGAGCACCTTCGAACGCCTCGCTTTGATCAGGTGCGCCCGGGTGCCGAAGTTCAGGTAGTAGTAGACGCTGTGCTGGGTCGAGACCTCGAGCATCATGGCCTCGCCAACCATCCGGGGGCCGAACGTGCGGAACTTGGGTAGCCCGCCGGGGATCGGTTTGCCGTCCGTGCCACCCGCATTCCAGGTAGACGTGGTCTTTGCGAAGTCGGCCTTGATCATTTTGCCGACGTCGGCAAGACCATCCTCCATCGCCCGGACCACCTTCTTGGGGTCGTAGGCCCGCAGGTTGCGGGTGATCGGCTTGAAGCGGATGATGGCCATCAGTTCAACCCCGGCGATCGTAGCGTTCCAACCTCATGGCCACGGCTCTTCCGCAACTCGCATTTGCATTCGAAGCCGTGACATTCCAGCGGATAAGACTGTGGGATCGCCCCGGCGGCGATCCATGCCTTCAGCCGGTGCCGCTGCCCATGATACCCGAGGCAGTCTGTGCAGTGCTCCTTCGTGCTCCCGATGATCCACTCGTACAGAGGGTCATCGGCAGCCGTCCCCAGACCCTCGTACCAGAGTACCTCGATGGCCGATGCCATGGTCGGCACCCGACGGAGCGCCTCCTGCAGGTCCCCATCGCTGTGGCCAGCCGGCAGCAGGGCGATGATCTTCTGCAGGCTCTGGCCGGCCCACACGACCTGGGCCGCCACGATCCCGCCTTCGTGGAAGTAGACCTCGACCGCCTCCTCCACCCCGCCAGCGTCCCGTCCATCGCCGAAGGCATCCCAATAGGCATCAACGGTCGCCTGGAAAGCCGAGTCCATGAACTCGGCCGCGTTCAATTCGCCGGTCGCCAACTGCCGGATCAGGGCGGCGAGGCGCTTCTCGTACTTGGTTCGGAGCGGCCGGGCACGGGTCTGCTTGAGGATGGCGACCTGGGTCGCGTGAATGCCCGGCTTCGAGAGGATCTCCTTCCGCCGCTCTGCTGTCATCGTCGGCGGTGGGACGTCAAGGTCGATCAGGCCCATCATCTCGCCGACCATCTCCTGGTAGAGGCGTGCTGCCTCGGCCGGGGCTAGAGCATCCACCGAAGGACCCCGGTCCGGGGCTAGAGCATCAACCGAAGGACCCCGGTCCGGGGCCGTAGGTCCTTTCTCAATGGCCGCTACTCGGGCATCCTGAACCTTCAAATACTCCTTCAGGCCCGGAAGGTTGATGGCCTTGGTCACCGCCACGGCGATGTCGGCCACCAGATTCTCGTATCCCTTGGACGCCCGGATCAGGTCCTCGAGACCGACTTCACCCAGCCCCTTCGGGGATGGCCGGGAGGCCGGCGGCGGGATCTCCTCATCGTCCTCTCGAAGCAATTCCTCGATCCGCCGTAACTCGGCCTGCCGGGCTGGCTCGAACAGTTCGTCGATCAGCCGCCGTATTGGAGCCGACGGCTCTTCCCGGCGCCGACGGACGCGGCCCACCACCACCATCGGAGGCGCGGGCGGCGCGGGCGGCGGGATGGGAGCAGCCCCAGCCACGACTGTGATGGCCTGCGCCAAGTCCGTTTCCTGCACCTGCTGAACCACACGCCCCAGCAGGGCAGTGATGGCCTGGGCGAGGTCCGTCTCCTGGACCTGAGCAACTAGTACCGTCCGCAATATCGTGATGGCGCGGGCGAGGTCTGTCTCGCTCGCCTGGCCGATCAGCGCCGCCTTGAGCACCGTGATGGCCTGGGCAACGTCGGTCTCGCTGGCTTGCCCGAGCAGACGGCTCCTGACGACTGTGATGGCCTGGGCCAGATCAGCCTCTTGGACCTGTCCTACAGTCAGGGACTTGAGAACGGCGATGGCCTGGGCGAGGTCCGTCTCCTGGATCTGTCCTACAGTCAGGGACTTGAGAACGGCGATGGCCTGCGCGAGATCAGCCTCGGTAGCCTGGCCCAGCAACAGCGCCTTGACAACCGTAATCGCCTGAGCGAGATCCGTCTCGAGGACCTGATTGACCTTTGCGGGCTGGCCGATGTCCTGAGCGAGATCGGTCTCGAACGCCTGCCCGATCAGGTACGTGCGAAGGACCACGACGGCTTGGGCGAGATCTGTCTCGCTGGCCTGGCCCACCGCATAGGCCCGCACCGCACTGATGGCCTGGGCGAGATCGGTCTCGGTTACCTGGGCGATCAGGTAGGTGCGAAGCAGCGTGATGGCCTGGGCGGTGTCGGCCTCGGTCGCCTGGCCGACCGGGATGGTCTGGCCGCCAGCGGCCGCTGGCTTGTGGTCTACCACCACCCACAGCGCCGATACCCGGACGAAGTGGGTATCCGTGATCGTCTCGCGTATGCCGACCTGCGCCGCGTCTAAGTCGGCTTTTGTCCACGCCGTCGCGGACCCGCCGGGCAAGTCATACAGCGTCAGCGCATATTGCCTAGGCGTGGCTATTTTGTAAGACTGGTAGGAGGTGTCGCCAGCACCAGAAAGGGCGGCGCTTTCCTCGACCGTGCCCCCGGACGAGGCCTTGATGCGCAGCACGAAGTCCGGGTCCGCGCCACCCGCGCCGCTGATCGCAAACCGCACGCCCACCTGAACGCAGTTGATGACATCATCGGAGGCCATCGCCGCGGGCGTCGCGTCCAGGTTGTAGTCGTCGATCTGACCGGAGGTATTGCTCTGAACGTAGGTCGTCACGTCATCGGGTGGGGCCTCCTCTTCCTGCGACCAGTTGGCCCCGCTGTCCGTTCCGCCCCGCGTCCAATCCGCGTTGTCGCCCGCGGCGCTCGGCCGGAGCATGATCTGCTCGCCTTCGCCCGGCCAGGAGTTCTCGAAACTACCGCTGTTGTCGTTGATCGCTCCATCTTCGTAGATGATGTCCAACGTGGCATCGGCCGAAGGGATGCCCAGACGAAAGCGGTCGGGGTTGAGGGCCAAGTTAATCGTCCCCGATGGATTCCACAGCAGGGTGCTTTCGTCCGAGGCCGCGTACAGCCTAGCCTCGATAGCGGTGGAGGCCAATGTGGTCGAGTCAATGAGGTATTCAAGACGATACCAAGTGTCTAAACTGATCGCTGACGAACTGGCTCCAACCTGGGCGGAGTCCTCCAGGTTCCAGAACTCCAGTGTCTCGTCAGCATTGATAAGAACCCCTACCCGGGCCGTAGCACCATTCAGAGTTGCAATGATCGTAACGTCGTTGCCGGTAGCGCCAGCCACCACCTTGAAGTAGAACCGAGTCCAACACGGTCCTTGCGTCGTGCGGAAGATGTGCTGGATGTTCTCCGCGCCAGCAGCGCTGTTGATCCTGAGCGCCGCTGCGCCGGAGCGGAAGTCTGTGGTCTCAATGACTGGCGTACCAGTCGTCGATGTTTGCCAATCCATAGAAGCGGCGATGGTGTTCAGTTCGAACGGGAAGGACATCAGCCGGGCCATCAGTCTGCCTCCCACCCGGCGGCGAGGATGCGCGCCCGAAGATCAGCCAAGGCGTCGACGGCGTTTAGGTCCTCCCGGAACTGGCCGATCAGCGGGAACAGGCGGCAGGACACGGCTAGGCCCCACAGTGGCAGGACTAGCAAGCGCCGGTCCACCAGCCGGGCGATTTGGAGGGTTAGCCCAGCAACGGTGAACTGCGCGTGGTCAGTCACGAGGGCGACAACATCCGCGCCGTGGTCACAGGCGCGCTTGATCGACCAATTACGAAAGCGGGGATGTGTACCCGTCTTGTTCTCGTCCCTCGCACCGTAGATGACATTGTGCGAGTCGAGCGTCTCCATGTTGTTCGGCCGGTTCACGCCGAAGGGCAGGACCTGATAGAACTTGGCGACGTGCGGGACCGCCAGCCCCGCGATGGTGTAGTACCTCTCCTCATATTCCTCAGAGGTCGAACCTAGCGGCAGGTAATTGGAAACGACCAGATTGGCAATGGCCGTGATCTGGCCGCGATTCTGTAGCGCCGTCCGGTTGTGGATAAGGCAGATCGCCAGATTCATTTAGTTCTCCTGGCCTGAAACTGTCGGACTTCGCCTCCGTTGCCGCGCCCCGGCCGTCGGCTATGCCGCCTGGAAGAAGCCCGCCGCGGCGATCTGCGCCGTGATGTCCGAGCCATCCGGGGTCACCACGAAATCGTGCTGGGTCATCGGGATGATGTCGGCCATGGTCTGGGAGCCGACCGGGTCATAGCCGATGTCCAGATCACCGATGGCGCCGGTGCCATCGTTGGCCACGGCGACCCATGTCTGATCTGGGATGTCGAGGTTGACGACGTCGGCCCCATCGTCCGGCGCGAAGGCGGCCAGTTCAACATCGGTTAGGACCTTCTTGGCGTAGCCCGTGTTCGTGGCTTCGTTGGTCGTGCCCGACACAACGTCGGCAAATGTATCCTTGTCCCGTAGGACAGCATCCGTCTCGATGCCGGTGGAAGCCAAGAGCATGACGACCAATTCGGCGGCCGCCGGGTCGTTGGTGTCGACGCGGTTGTAGAACTCCGCCGCACGGCCCTTGCTGGTGTTGAAAACGAAGTTAGCCACGGCGACCTCCCGCCTTGAACTTCGCGTGCTGCTTGGCGTCGAGCACGCACTCGAACGCGTTCACAACCTCGTAGCCGGTGTGCCATTCCTTGCTGGGGGATGGCTTGCCGGGGTGCTCGAGGGCCACATGCTCTCGGGCCGCCACGCCCGAGTAGTCCTCTCGGACGCCGGGCAGGGCTGCCTTGCAGTGCAGGCAGTAGCGGCCAGGAAGGCGCAGGACCTTGTAGTGCAGGTCCTCCTGCTGATATGCCTTCAGGGTCAGCACGTCGGCCTCCAGCGTCATCCATCCCTGCTCGATGGCCTTGGCGACGAGATCCGGGCTGAACTGCTGCTCCGCGCGCGTCCCCGTATCGAGGACCTCTACACCGAGCAGGACCTTGCCTTCCCGCCGGCCTTCCGGGCGTTCGTAGACACGATGCATGTTCATGGGGCTATTCCTCCTTGCCTTTCAACGGGCGATTTCTAGGTTCACTGTCTGCACGGGCACGGTCACTTCTCCTTGGCTGGCGGGATTATAGACGGCTGGATGATCACCTGCGGGGGCGGAGCCTCCTTGAGCGTCTTGATGAGCGCTCCGACCTCCACCAGCAGGCCAGTCACGGCCTGTGACGTGCCAACCTGCCCAGCCAGCATCTTCTCGAGCACTGGCGCTAGGGCCTCCGAGCGCTGGTTCGTCCTGAGCGAGTGGACGATGGCCGCCAGTGGCAGCATAGCCTGCAGGTCGGCCCGGAAGTCCGGGGCCAACATGTCCTTCTTGGCCGCCCCGATGCTCCGGGTCGGCTTGGGGACGTTGGCCTGGGACGTCCGGCCACCGGGCGTCTGCCGTGTCTCGGCGTTCACC
The DNA here is from genome assembly GCA_036515015.1 of Tepidiformaceae bacterium. Lineage (GTDB taxonomy): Bacteria > Chloroflexota > Dehalococcoidia > Tepidiformales > Tepidiformaceae > DATBWD01. The sequence continues at coordinate 13,510 of DATBWD010000247.1, read as the reverse complement.
TCGGCGTTTAGCCGCAGGTTCTCCTCTGCTCGCACCCGGGCCTCCTCCTCGCTCTTCTCGATCACGGGGAGCAAATCCTTGTCATAGTCCCCGTCCTTGATGGCCATCAGCCGGGCCACCTCGGGCGTGATCTCGCCCGACTTGATCATGGATGCTCGAGTTTCAGCCCGCAGGCGCCGGATCTTTTCGTGGTTCCCCTCATCCTCGAGGTCCATCTCCCGAAAGTTGAACTTCGCTAGGGGCGTCGGCACGATGCCCCGGAAGTTCATAGCATATTCCACGCTAGACATGAACAGCCGGGGGCCTTTCCCCTTCGTCTTGGCCGCCATCACTTCGGACTGCCCCGAGGATCCGAGGTTGCCGCCGGGCAGAGGGGCGAAGTCCTGGTAGTCCCGCCCGAAGCAGGCGGCGATGGTGGTGATGTACCACTTCATCTCATCTTCGAGGTCGAAGTTGTCGGGCAGGCTGGCCAGCGGGATCTCGACGTGGCTCACGGGCTTCGAAGGATCGAGCGAGGCTAGGATGGTCGGCAGTTGGAAGCGGACCAGCCCTTGGTTGTCGGCATCCTCGTCGCCCATCTGTAGCGCCCGCCTGATGTCCTGCTTGGCCGGCCCGCCCACGATGTGTAGCACGCGCTGGAACCGGCCGCCGACCTTCTCGCCCCGGTAGATGATGATGTCCCGCATGATCTGGGAGGCGGCGAGAACCCGGCTGACGGCGGAGTACTGCATGCCGCGCATGGTAGAGATGCTGGACGGCATCTCTATTAGGCGGGCGACGTCGTAGTAGTTCAGGAGGTGGCGGCCGCCGTGCTCATCCTCGTACACGACCGGCGTCCTGGGGTTGCCGGTGGGGGTGCATCGCAACGCCTCGAGCACCGCAATGCCGAGCACAGGTGCGGACGGCGATGCGCCATCTCGGATGATCTCGACGTAGGCCCCGCGGTCCTGCGTCAAGTAGTCTATGGTCACCATGCTGGCGAACGACGTCCAACCTTCGCCAAAGTGGGCCGTCTCGAGCATGGCCGTGACGACCTTCTTCAGTTCGTCGTCCTCGCTCTCGATTTCCCATCGATAGGAGGCGTGCGAAGCACAGACGGAACCGACGGCACCGGCGAGGAACGGCTCCCGGATGAAGAACTCCCGGAGCATCTTGTCCCGGCGCTGGGTCTGAGTCCCCCACGGCGGGAGGGAATCGGCCACGGAGGCGATGTACATGATGATGCTATCGGTGGGCTGCGTCGCCTGCGAGGCCTCGGGGATGGTCTGGACAGTGGCCCGCACCGACTCGAGCATAGTCTCGGGCGTGATGGCTGCGGGCGGATTATCTGGCATGCGACCCTCCTAGGCTTGGAGCCACGAGTACACCACCTTGCCATCCTGGCCCTGCAGCCGGGTCGCCACCTGGCTACCCCGCCTGTTCTCGATCCATACCTTCAGGCGCGGAGGCATGCGATAGACGATCGCCGCCCATCGGCTCGGCACCGGATCTTCGGCGAGTAGGAGTTTGCCGGGCATGCAGTCCTGCGCGTGCTGGTAGTTGTCGCCGCGCTTGACCAGCGTCCCGTTGGTCTTTCCGCACTTTCCGCACGCCACTCCAGTATAGAGCCGCTGCACCGCCTTCAGTTCGAGGACCGTGCCGCACTTCGCCGGCTGGCCCACCACCAAGGGGTGCCGGGGGAAACAGAAGGGGCAGACGATCTCGGCCGACGGCCCCGGACGTTCGACGATCAGGGCTTGGGCCTCGCGCCGGCGCCCGCCGGCGGTGGGCGCGAGGGGCATGCGGTTGTGTCGCTTCATCGATTCTCCCGGTGAGTATAGCCCCTGTGGGCTACAGATTCAATTCCAGACAGCGATGGGCAGCCATCGAGCCCGACACGGCCAAGTCGATCTTCAATGCCTCGTGCCGCTTGACGATCCGTAGCCGCCGGGTCTCGGGGTCCTCTTTCTTGTCGGCATTCTCGATGTGCTGCCGCAGGCTCGGATTCCCGTCGTGCTGCGCCCGGCGCTGGATGATCAGATCCAGCAGGCGCTTGTCGGCCACCAGCCGCTCCGCCGCCTGGCTGAACTCGGAAAACCACGCCAGCCCGTCGCCCGGCACGCCGAGCCGCTGCGCCATGTCGTGCAGTTGGGCTGGATCGAAGCAGACCTGCACGACATTGAAGTTGTTGATGAGCCAGCGCAGGCGGCGCTCAGGGCCAGGATAGTCCTCCGTGCCCATGAAGTTGATCGGGCCTTGGTCAGCCGTCCAGGCCTCGACGAAGCGAAAGGCGACGTCGGTCGCGTGCCTGGCCTCTTCCCAATGGCGGCTCACGGCCGTGATGCCGAAGTTGTCGTAGGTAACGGCCCCGTCTAGGCTCACCACGATCGGCGTGTAGGCGTCGAGTGGGGGGATGGTCGTCTGGCAAAGGTCCCAGAGAAGCATCGAAGGCAGGAAGTGCGAGGTGTCCTCGAGATCCTCCCATAGCGCCTCGAGGAGCACCCGGGCCTCCTGTTCCGTCAGCGACTGGCGCCGCTTGGCAGCGTAGTCCTGCTCCAAGTTGTCCTCGTTCTCTTTGGTGATGAGGGTAAAAACGAGCGAGTCCCTCTTGAACGCAGCATAGGTGTCGGTCTGGCCACCTGGGGCGCGTGGCCCGAAGTAGTCAAAGAGCCAATGCTTGCGGGGCGTGGTGGTGAGCCACATCTGCGGCGGGTCGCCCAACGGGCCGGGGATGCGGACGCGGCCATCCAACACTTTCAGGGCCAGCGGGGTATCCTTGCGGCGGGCTTCGTCGAAGTGAGCGAAGTTCACGTTCGGGCCTTCCCAGCCCATCTCCTTATCGATGCCGCCGAAGTAGCCGACGGCCCCCGTGACAAAGAGCAACATGAAGGGCTTGGTCGGCTCCCACTCCGGTGCCTGGCGGTAGCGGTGCTTCGGATGGACCATGTCCCACGGGCACCAGCGGCGGAATTCCGGCCATAGGGACCGCTTGAAGTGTTCGAAGTCTGGACTGACGACGATCCCGTGACAGCCCCGGCGGAACCGCTCTAGGTCCTTGATGATGCCGAACACGGACTTGCCGCCGCCCTCGCCGCCCTTGGCTAGGATGTACCTGTGGATGATGTCGACAAGCGCTATGGCCTCGTCCCGGTTGTGGGGCTTGTAGAATCGATGGCGCTCAGCGTTGTAGTAGTGACTGACGTCTGGCCAGTCACGCGCCTCGCGGTAGTACGTCGGCCGCAGGAGATCGGCTAGGGTCTCGCTGACCGAGTTCCAGAATGGCGAGGGTGAACTCATTCAGCACCTTTGGGTCTGAGATGACGCGCTTGGCGATGTGGGCGATGGCAGTCAGCAGGCTCTGCAATTCCTCGGCCGTGTGGAAGTGCTGCATCTTCTCCAGCCGACGCATCTCGGTCTCGACGAGTTTGCGGCGGGTCTCAAGGCTCTGGCGGATATCGTCCCAGGCCGCATAGTCACCCACCGCACGCCCCAACGTCGCATCGAGCGTCTGCAGGTGGATCTGCATGGTCTCCTTGTCGGAGCGATCCAACGCGTTGCGAAACCCCGTGAATGCTTCCCTGGCCTGCGAGAACAGCCGGCTAGATTCCCCGGTGTCGACCCGCCCCAGCAGTTCGGCCAGCCGGGCATCGAGCACCGCTATCTCCTGGCGATTGGCGAGGAGTTCGGGGTCCCGTGCGGACTCGAGATACTTGGCGGCCAGCCGGGCCGGCATGTAGCGGGAGTACTTGCCGTGCTTGAATGACGGGTTGGCCGAGCCGACGAGTTTGTTTGCCCCGCCCCCGTGCATCCGACAGCGGTCGCCGGGCTTGATTACGCCCGTCCGGCAGAAGCGCGGATCGCCGCACTCCGGGCACTCGGTGAGTTTCTTCTCCTCGAGGGGATAGTAGTGGTCGCACTTGCGGCAGCGCCGGGACTTCGCCGAGCAGACTGGGACGCCGGAGTCCTCCCGATACCAGACGAACTTCACTGTGCGGTCGGCTGTGGGCCGGAGCCGCTCAGCGTAGAAGCCCTGCGCGATGGTCACGCGCTGCAGGGCGTTGGGGTGCCGGGCAAGGACTTCGTCGGGGCGGTCGCTCACGCGCTCACCATGTCGGCCCAAGCCTGGCCGATGGCCAGATGGCATGTCTCTACCACCTTGGGGTCGTCGTCGTCGACAAATATACTGACGTCGGCAAACTTGTCGGCCCCCTGTGGCCATCGCCTCCCCCACAACCCGATGACGTCGCCGCGCTCCTGCCAATACTGGCAGGCCAAGATGATGTTGGGACTCTGCTTGCTGACGGACAATGCGATCAACACGTCGCCTGGCGTGGCGCACATCATGAGGTACGCCTGGAAGATGCTCTCGTAGCCGAAGTCGTTGGCCTGGCCGGTGATCCAGTCGAGGTAGCCCGGCCCCCGGACGCCCTTCACCCCGCCCGATCTCGAGAGATCCGCGGCGATGTGCTCGGCCGTCGAGAAGGAGCCGCCATTGCCGATGACGAACACGTGCGCGCCCATGCGCTGCTCCCGGTGCATGTGCCATGCGGCCTCGGCCACCGCTCCGGCATCGACGGTCCCGAGTGCGGTGATGGTCCGCTGGGCGTAGGATTGAAAAGCAACAGCCCGGGCGTGGGTCCAATTCTCCATTGGGCCTCCTAGATTATCACGAGCATAAGGACACAGACTGCGATGACCGCCAGCACAGTCAGGCAGCCACAGCAGTTGCACCCCTGACTCTCGATGTCATTGGGCATTACGGGATCTCTTGCGGCGGCGGCCGCCGGGACGGATCTCGCCAGAGTCGAGTGCCTTCAGGATGCACTTCAGGCACGGACCGCCGTTGGCCGCCCCCATCTTGCCACACCGGGGGCAGGGCTTGCTCATGTCGATATCGATCCGAGCGTCAGCCATCTAGCAGAGGCTCCAGCCCCATGTCCCGGCACCGCTGGAGGATCACCGCCACGTAGCCCGGCGAGAGTTCGAGCGCGTAGCCGAGCCGGCCAGTCCGCTCAGCGCCCAGCACCACCGGCCCCGAGCCGCCGAAGGGGTCGAGCACGATCTCGCCGTGGTGGGTGTTGTTCCGCATCGGGATCATATAGAGAGCCACCGGCTTGATGGTGGGGTGCATCATCTTCTTATCCCGGCGGATCTCCCAGACGGTCGACTGATTGCGGGCGCCGTAGAAGTTGTGCTTGCCCCGCCAGCCGTACAGGGCGGTCTCGTGCTGCCAGTGGTAATCCTGGCGGCCCATGTAGAAGTTGTCCTTCTTCCACACGATCTCCTGATGGACCTGGACGCCGACGGTAGCCATCGCCCGGGCGACGGCTTCGCGGTTGTCGGCGGCGTGCCAGACGTACCAGGCCGCATCGTCGGCCACATGCCGCACCACGTTGCGGAAGGCGCCGGTCATGAATTCTTCGAACTCCTTCCCGGTCAGGGCGTCGCCACCGATCGCCGGGTAATGCTCCCGCTCCGAGTCCTCATCGCCTTCCTGCGGCCGGGTCCGCTTGCCGCTGCGGTGCCTAATGTGGTCGATCCCATAGGGCGGGTCGGTGACGACCAGCGCGGCGGTCCGGTCGCCCATCAGAGCGTCGATGTGCTCGGGCACGGTGCAGTCGCCGCAGAAGATGCGGTGCTCGACGCCGGCCACGGCCTTGGAGGGAACCCGCCAGAGTTGCCCGACCACCGTACCCCACTTGCTCTGCAACTTGGCCGCTAGGTCCACGTGGGGGATCGGGTCGTCGTGATCGCTTGGGTTGAGCAGGCGCTCAAGCCGGTCGATGTCGTCTGGGGCGAAGCCCGTGCCCCGCAGGCCGATGCCGATCTTGGCCGGCCCAGCCAACTCGATCAGGTTCGCCAGCAGTTTCGGCTCATTCCAGCCGCCGAGGAATGTCAGTTGGTTGTCGGCGATGACGTAGGCTTTCGCCTTCTCGGCGTCGAGGTGGACGCCGCGCACCACCGGCGCCAGCCATCGGCCATCCTCCAGCCGCACATTGCCGGGTGGGCGTTCGCCTCGGTCCTGCTTGCCCAGCAAGTCCTTCAGCCGGCCATGCCCGAAGATGACCAGGCCCGACTCCTCGTTGATCCCCATGGGGTTGACGAAGCCGAACACGTTGACGGACTCGTCGATGGCGCCGACGTCATGGTCCTTCGGGTTGTCGGGATCGGGCACGAGTGCCCGGATGTCCATGTACTCGATCCAGATCCCCTGCTGGTCGGTCACTGGCGGGCCTCGGCGAGCATCGCCCGACAGTCCTCCAGTGGATGGGCGTCACCCATGATGCACCACAGGAGATCATAGGCAACCGCGTCGTCCCACTCCTCCTCGTAGATTAACCGCGCAATGGCCGCGTGGACACTATTCGTCTCGAGAAGGCAAGCCTGCAGTTGAGGCAACCAGTACTTCCCGGCCTCCTCCATCCCCATCTGTGCGCCGACTTCCACTCCCTGACGGGCCGTCTCGTCGATGGCCGTCTGCACGCGGGCATCGCACTGGTCATTGTAGGCGGCGATCGTGACGTTTATGCCATTCTCGACGCCGACTAGGTATCCAGCGACGGCGACGAGGACTATCTCTACCGTTACGAGAAGTGCGATAGTAATTGGCTTCATTTCGGGGCCGCCTCCGCTGCGGCGAGGAACTGCAGGATCTGGTCCTTCTCCTCGTCGGTGGTGTTCTCGTCGATCCTCATCGATAGGCTATGCCGGCCCGGCCGGATGATGTAGGCGACCTTCTGGGCGGTCCGGGCCAGCGTCAGAAGCGCCTCGGTCGCGTTGCGGAGCCGCTCCATCAGCAGGATATTCGCCTTGGCCAGATCCTCGCTGATCTCGCCATAGGGGATACGCTCGGTGTAGGCCTCCACGACCGTCTGTGTGCCATGCAGGGTGCCCTCGACGTCCAACATCCGCAGAGCCGGGTACTCGTCGCCCCACTCGCCAGCCTCGATGACGGCGACGGGATGGTCGGCCGTCCACAATTGCTTGCACTTGCACTCGCCGTCCCGGCAGGCGTGCCAGGGGGCCGGGGAGGCGGCCCGGTGCAGTTGCTCGAGTTCCTCGAGCGTGATGGGGGCTGGGGGTGCTCCCGGCATTCCCCCAGCCCCCGCGGCCGGCAAGACGCCGCCGACGGGAAGCCGGACGTTCCGGTCAGGATGCCCTTCGGGGGCGTCTAGTCGATCCATTCGAACCTCGTCATTCCGCTGTGGCCGTGGATGGCCTCGCAGGCCTCGGCGCTGTCGTAGAAGGCGGTCGACTTCTGAACGGTGGTCCACCGCAGCACGCAGGTGCCATCGCTGAATTCGACGCCCTCGGCTACTTGCCCCGTGCCTGAGACGCCGCCGGGATCTTCGTTCCGTAGGACCACGAAACGCCTCATTCCCCGCTGAGCCATCTTGCCTTCGCCTCCTTGGCCAGACGCATAGCCTCGCGCCGGCCGTGCTTGCGGATGCTGAACTTCCGGTAGTGGTCGCCGATCGAGACCACCACGATGCCGTCGCGCACGTAGGGTCGGCCGTAGCCGGCCCGGATATTCCGCTCCGTGGCCGGCTTGCCGAGTTCTCGCCAGAAGCGCTCGCGGATCACCAGCGCCCGGTCGACGCAGTCCTCATCTAGGCAGCCGATGCTGGTAGCCCGGCTCTTGCCCCGCCACGAGACGTACACGTTGAATCCGAGGAAGCGGGTTCCCCGGTAGCGGGTGGTGATGCCGGTGTAGATCGTGCGGCCCATTACTAGCGCAACCGTTCCAGGCGGCATCGTAACATGCTTTCGGCCTTGATCATGCGGCGGAAGGTTACGCGCTGCATCTCCCCGCCCCAGGCCGCCACCTGGCGGTAGCGATCGACGTAGCGGAGATACCGCGAGGCCGCCCGGATGAGCGAGTCCCACTCCCTGGCGCACTTCAAGGCCCATGGCCCATCGGTCATATTCATGCCGCCAGCCAGCAGGCGCAGCAGTTCGGTGGATGGCTTCACTCGAATGACCACGTCCAGCGGCCGTCTACCTTCTCGGGACGCACCTTCAGGCGGCTCGGCATCAGGATCTCGAAGGCTTTGGGGTCATAGCCTAGGCTCTCGAGCCTAGCCAGGGCGATAGCCAGCCAAGGGAACTTCTGGATCTCGGCGATCTGCTGGCCCATCTCGTCGAAGGCCATGGTCGTGCCGTTCGCCATGAATCGAAGCGTGTTAGGCACTCTCTTCCTCCATCTGGGCTAGGCGCCGGAGCAGGCGGCCAACCAGCCCCCAGGTCGGATCAGAGGGCGGCAGGGTCGACTTCTTGACGACGCGAGTGGTGCCCTTCTCGAACACATGGACGAGGCCATAGGGATCTGGGACGTCGGCCGGCTTCAGTACCCCAACGGGGCAGGCGAAGTAGAACGACGTGCAGAATCGGGCGCTGCGGGCGGTCTTGTCGGGCTTCTTCAACTCGCCGACGAAGTCCGATCGGCTCACCTTGACCTCATAGCCGACCCTCCGGTGGTTCTGGGAGGCGAAGCAGTTGATGGCCCACGCGTCGACGGCGTGGTGGCCGCCGCCGATATCCATCGGGGCCTCGATCAGGAATACCCAGCCCTTGGCTGGGTCGTGGCGAGCCAACAGCGCCCGTAGCACTTCGGCGGCATGGCCGTCGACGGACGGCACAATGCGGGGGATGCTCCGGTAGGCATCATCGGGAAGGCCGTCGATGGCCTGTTGGCCGAGATCCGTGATCAGGTACAACGACGCCTCGCCGCCCATCCGCCACGAGCCGAGAACGCTCGGAGTCCTCTGAAGCCACCCGAGCCGGACACAGACCATGGCCGTCTCTTTGCTCGCTCCACTCTTGTCGCCACCAGGCCACCAGCGCCCTTCTGGGACGTCGATCTTCGCCCTTTCTACGAAGTCCACGCTCCCAAACCACACCCGCAGGTAGTGGTCGGGGTGCTGGGAAACAGCCCGGAGCAGGCGGGCCTGGGCGGGGGTCGGGGGAATCATCCGCCGGATCTCGTTCTGCCCCGCCACTGCGCCGCCTGGGGGCATGTGCCATAGTGGCTCTCGTAGGTGTCGGCCATCTGGCCACTCCACTCATAGTCGCCCGCACCATCCGGCGTCTCTCTGACGATCCAACGCTTCACGGGCTTGGCGTTGAGAGGCATGGACTTCCCCAGCGGCGTCTTGATCCAGCGGATCTCGGCTTGGCAGGAGGAGCAAAGGCCAATAGGCGGGACGGGATCAGTTATGGGCTGCCTCCTCCCCCGGCGGCTCCGAGAATCCAGACATCCCGCTCCCATGCGCGGCGTCGTTTCGTCGTACCTCCTCTAGAGCAATCACCGCGTAGATGTCCTGACCGCCATCGACCATCTTGGCGGCGTGCTTCTGGACGGCCGTCCGCAACCCGCCATGCCATTGTTCTGCGGTGCAAGCCAGCGGCTCTCCCCGATACAGCGCAGAGAGGAACGGGGTCCAGTCGCTCACGTCCCCTCCTCCCCCGGCGGCTCCGAGGCGGCACGATGTGTCGATGGGGCACGGTGGAGCCCCGTCAAGATGGCATCCCTTCTTAGGCGAGCCTTGACCCACCTTCCCATCGCATCATCGTAGGCTCTTTCAGCCTCGCGCTTCCATGTCCGCGATTGTTCCAGTCCTTCCTTCGCGACATGGAGTTCGGCGTTGGCCTCGGCGAGCATTTGCCCTCTGCTTTCGCTCACGTCCCCTCCTCCCCCAGGCTTTGTCGGGCTGTGCCAGGCGGCTCCGAGGCGGCCTGCCATTTGTCAACCGCGGCACGCACGTCGTCGCGGAGGAGGAAGTGAATAGTGGCCGCCAAGATAGGTCCTTGCGTGTCTACCCCGTCCATGCTCCGAAGGCACTCGGCCATCAGATTGCCCGCCTCCTCCCGCGCCTTCGCCGCTTCCCGTCCGTCAAGAATGGCCTCGGCCTTCGTGAGCGTCATCTGCTCTTGGCAGTCGTCGCAGATGAAGCCGACGCGGGTTGGCCCGCTTCTCTCGTTGTCCATGTTCGGGTTGAAGTGCCATTTGTGACGATGCTCGCGCACGTCCCCTCCTCCCCCGCCCATCATGACGGGAACCAGATTGGCACGGCGACAGCAAGCGCAATCATGGCCAGTAGAACTACTACGGCTTGGGCAATCTCCCACCAGAGGTCAGTGTGTTTCACGTCCCCTCCTCCCCCGGCGGCCAGTCGGAGGCTTTTCCCCACGACCACCGAACGGTCCTGTGCGACGTCGAGTCTCTGTGGCGTATTAGCACGACGGCGAATACACATCCGAGCAGTGTGTTGAGTAGACCAAGGAGGCTCCATCCCCGAAGATAGCACTGGCCTCTCACGTCCCCTCCTCCCCCGGCGGCTCCGAGGCGGCCACCAAGTCGAATAGGACATCGCCCTCTTCCATTCCGGTCATGACAAGCGGGGCGACAAGGATCGGATGGCCGCATCCGGGGCAGAAGGAGTAGTCGTTTTCGGTTGGACCATCGATCTCGAAGCAGTAAGCGTTGTCGCAGGTCGTCTCCCAATACTCCGTCTCATCCCCGTGCGGCTGCGGTCGCCAGATACACGGTGTTGGCCGTGCCGCCTCCTCCCGCGCCTTCACCGCTTCCAACTCGACCCCGAGGGTCTTATTGGCCACGGCGACCTTCATCACCGTAGCCATGCGGTCCTTGATGAACTCCAGGCATCGATGGGGGCTGCCCACGAACTCGGAGCCTCCCGGCGTCAACGCGAGCAGAGCGCCTTCGATGGCCTGCCAGGCGTCGGCGTGGGCACGCACATCTTCTGGCTCAATGCACGGATACTGGTCACTGGCGATAGGCGAATGCTTGCGTTCTACCTCATTCGCCAGCGCCCGCAGCATCTCGGGGGTCTTCGGTGTCTCAGTCGGCGGCATCTTTGAACTCTCCCTCGACGGTGTCCCACTCGTAGACGTTGGGGCATACAATGCCGCTGAGAATGGGATAGCGTCTGTCGCGGTGCGATTGCAGGATCTGCATGTGGCCCATCCCCACCAGCGGCTGGAAGGCACCGCAGTGCCGACACTGGCCTAGGGTCGGTGGCTGGATGCGCTGCCACTCGCTCAGTGCCATGCGGCGGGCAGCCCACATGGGGAGCCAGCGGCGGGCGGGTACGGCCCACGGGCCAAGGCGGCGGGCCAGCCATTGGCCGGCCGTGCTCCGCATGTCGTCGTCCGCTTTCCGCTGGGTCTCGCGCAATTCCTTAGCCAGCAGGTCCATGTCGCACTCGAGCGCTGTAGCGGCACCGACCATCCCAAGCAACGCATACTTCATGGCGTCGATGGCCTCGAGCACGGCCTGCATGGCCCTGACGGCCTCGGCCGGAGTGATTACCTCCTCCGACCGCGGCGAATCGGCGCTGGTGGCGGCGATGTCGTCCAGGCTCACGCGCGCCGGGTTCCAGATGGCCCGCTCAAGCCGGTGGTGGATCTCGGCTGCTATCCGCTGAATCCTGCTCTCATCCATTCCCATCTCCAATCCAGACCCCGCGGCGTGTGCGCATGCACACAATCTCGTGGTGCTCGAGGCAGTACCACAAGCACGTCCTCGGCTTCGTGCAGCCCTCGAATTCGCATAGGCGTCTAGCGCCGTTCGGCCGGATCACCAACCCGGCGCCGCCCTTCGGGCCAGCGGGGGGTGGGACGGACGGGCCGGATGCCTGCCCAGCGGGAGGGTCAGTCATAAGGCGGCTCGGAGCGCGTGCCCCCAGGCGTATAAAAGTACGGCTTCAGATGCTCGGGCAACGGCTCGGTCGGGCGGTCGGCCAGGAGGGTCAGTGGGTCCACCCATCCATCCTGCATCGTGTCCCACGTCCAGAATATGCCCCAGACGACGGCTGCTACGAGACCGAAGAGGAAGGCGAGCGCGGAGAAGATCAGTAGCCACGCAGGCGATAGATTGCTCTGGAAGAGAGCACGCGTCGCTACTAGCCAGACACCGTAACAGATGATCACGAAGCCCCACCACGTCACGATGCCCCGTAGCAGGTAGGGGCGGTACTCCGGTCGGGTCCAGCGACGTACCACGTATCTGAGATCCTGTCTGATGCTCAGGCCTGCCTCCGGTTCTGCTCGGCCATGCAGCCACCGCACGACCACAATCGACCGGCTGGCGAGGTCTGCCGCCGCCAGCCCTGCTCCCTGGCCTGCCGCGTGGCCTGGGCGAGCGTTCCGGGCCACAGGCCGCTCTCGCCGCAGCCGGCGCAGATGAACTCCCACCAACGGATCGCCTTGCCCAACCACTGCTCCTTGCTGGCTCTCAGGACGTCTGGCCGCTTCACGACGCCCCCTGCGGGCCACTGGGCGGGGGGGCCAGGAGCCGGAAGGTCAGCACATACACCAGCGTGTCGGGGTCCCACTGGCTGTACATCTCCCGCCACACCCGGCGGAACCCGTCTAGATCCGCAAACCCCTCGAGCCGGGCGTCGCTCAGATTCATCTCGTGCAGGTAGCCCAAGTCGATCCGATCAATCTGGATGCGGGCCACGCTCTTCGCCCCCCGGCCTGGCTGCACGGCGTATGACCCGTGCTTCTGGTAGATCAGCCGGTCCGTCGCCGCCCGGTACACGCGCTCATAGTCGCCGGCTGGGCCGAGCCTGCGATCGTAAACATCGGCCGGCCGCCGCGTCACGCTCTTGCGTCCCTCTATGATCGCCCTCGCTAGCGCGGGTCGGAACTGCATCAGAGACCCTCCTGCTTCGCCAGCGCCAGCACCTCGCCGATCAGGTCTCGCAACTGCTCGAGCGTGCCAAGAGTGTTCGCGTGGGGTAGGGTCATGCCGCCCCCGTTCGGGTCAGCCATCCTGACCCTGACATCCGACACGAATGACTGGCCTGCCCCCACATTTTGGCCGACGACATGCACCTGGAACGTGCCGTCGTTCGCATCTACGACAATCTCGGTTCTCCTGCTCGATACGGTGCTCATCTCGCCTCCGGCGCCCCCTGCGGGCCGGCAGCCGGACGGGCAGGAGGGAGGGGTTGCCCCGACCAGTCGTCTATCGCCCCGTTTGGCCCGCCCGCTGGCATCGCAGCACGGTTTCCCGTTCCGGGTGAGCGCTGGGCTCTCAGCCTGTCGCGGTCTGGTCTAGGCGTAAACAACAATACTAGGGTTACCCCCCTATTGCAAGTCCCAAGTTCCAAATCTCCCTGCGTCTGGTGGCCCGTGTGGTCCGGGCGCCCGGCCGGGGCGGGGGGTCCCCGCGCCCGCGGGGCGCCGGGCGGCCGGGCGGGCGGGCGGGGGGCGTACCCCACGCGTGGGGGGTACTAGCGTACCCCCTAGTGGTGGGGGGTCGGGGTAGTAGGGAGGGGGTAGGGGTAGGGGTATGGCTTACGATAAGTATCAGTTATCGTAACCATAGGCCGGGTAGGCGCCCCCGCGGGGGGCGCGCCGGGCCGCCGGGGCGGCGGGGCGGCCCCGGCGGGGGGTAGGGTAGGGCGGTAGGGGGGGCGGCGGCCCCGGCCCGCGCGGGCGGGGGGCGGCCCCTAAGGTACTAGCCTACAGTCCCGCCCGCGGCGCGGCCCGCCGGGGGTCG
>DATBWD010000246.1:0-2054 GCA_036515015.1 Tepidiformaceae bacterium | reverse complement strand
CGCATCAAGATCTGCGGGATTCGCGACCCCGAGACGGCGGTCGAGACCGCCAAAGCCGGGGCGGACATGATCGGGCTGATGTTCGCCGAGTCGCGACGAAAAGTGACGCCGCAGGAGTGCTACGACATCGTCGAAGCGATCAGAGCGGAGCGACGGACGAGCGAGGTCGCGCGGTTCGAAGGGCCGGCACGCGGAGAGGTATCTGCCTCCACCTGGTTTTCAGCATGGAACGAGGCGATCGACGACGCGATGTTTCGCGCCCGTCCCCTCATCGTTGGCGTGTTCGCCGACCAGGAGGTCTCTGAAATCAACGACATCGCGGATGCGGCCGGCCTCGACCTCGTGCAGCTCTCGGGGGGAGAAGACATCAGTGTGGCGCGCCAGATAGAGCGACCCGTCATCAAGGTCGTCCATGTGCGTGACTCCATGACCGCGGACGACGTGTTCGAAGCGTCGGTGCCGGGACACGCGGCGGGGCTAATGCTCGATACGGCATCGGCGACCGCGCGGGGAGGGACGGGAGAGGTGTTCGACTGGGACATCGCCACCGAGGTTGGACGGCGACTGCCGTTCCTGCTGGCCGGCGGCCTGACCCCGGAGAACGTCGCAGAAGCCGTCGAACATGTCCGGCCCTGGGGTGTTGACGTCTCGAGCGGGGTGGAGACGGACGGGAAGAAGGACATCGAAAAGATCCGGGCGTTCATCCAGGCAGTAAAGGGGGCGCGCATTGGCGTCTGAGCCGGCACTTTCACCGCGTTTCGGCGACTTCGGCGGACGGTACGTCCCGGAGACGCTGGTCGGTGCGCACGAAGAACTCGAACGAGCCTATGAGGCCGCCCGGGCAGATCCTGGCTTCCGGACGGAACTGGATGGTCTGCTCAAGCACTACGTCGGACGCCCGACGCCGCTGTACTTCGCCGAGCGGCTATCGCGGCAGGCCGGGGGCGCCCGGATCTGGCTTAAGCGCGAGGACCTGGCCCACACGGGCGCGCACAAGATCAACAACGCCGTCGGGCAGGCGCTGCTGGCGACGCGGTTGGGCAAGCCGCGGATCATCGCCGAGACGGGTGCGGGCCAACACGGGGTAGCGACGGCCACCGTCTGCGCGATGCTGGGCCTCGAGTGCGCAATCTACATGGGCACGGAAGACATCCAGCGGCAGTCGCTGAACGTCTTCCGGATGAAGATGCTGGGGGCGACGGTGGTGCCGGTTGATTCGGGCAGCCGGACGCTCAAAGACGCGATCAACGAAGCCATGCGCGACTGGGTCACGAACGTCGCGACCACGCACTACCTGATTGGATCGGCGATCGGGCCGCACCCGTTCCCGACGATCGTGCGCGACTTTCAGTCGGTGATCGGGAGGGAGGCCCGCCAGCAGATGCTTGAGCAGGCCGGGAAGCTGCCCGATGTGGCTATCGCCTGCGTGGGCGGAGGGAGCAACGCCATCGGGCTCTTCCACCCGCTGGTCGACGACCCCGTGCGGCTTATCGGCGTGGAGGCGGCCGGCGAGGGCGTGGGCAGTGGCCGGCACTCGGCGACGCTGGTCGCGGGGCGCCCTGGGGTGCTGCATGGGACGCGCACGTACCTGCTGCAGGATGCGAACGGACAGATTCTCGAAACGCACAGCATCTCGGCGGGGCTGGACTACCCCGGTGTCGGGCCTGAGCACTCGTGGCTCAAGACTTCGGAGCGGGCGGAGTACGTGGCGGTCGATGACCAGCAGGCGCTCGAAGGGTTCAAGATGCTGACCCTGGCGGAGGGAATTATCCCGGCGCTGGAACCATCGCATGCGATCTATCATGCTGTGGGAGTAGCCGCCTCCATGCGGCCCGACCAGGACGTCCTCATCGGGCTCAGTGGTCGGGGCGACAAAGACATGCATACCGTTGCGGCCGCCCTGGGTGTAAGCCTCTGACCACTGCTCCAGCCGACGAACCGAAACGCGGACCGTACCCGTGGGGGCCTCGCGAGGTCTTCATTGGGCTGGGCGTGTTCCTGGCAGTGTTCATCCTGCCGGGAATCGTCATCGCCATCGTGGCGGGGGCGGACTT
>DATBWD010000245.1:0-9583 GCA_036515015.1 Tepidiformaceae bacterium | reverse complement strand
CACTTCCCCTTCCCCGACGAGGCGAGCCGCCTCGCTATCTGGCGAACGATCTGGCCAAAGGAAACGCCCCTGGCGCCGGACATCGACCCCGCGGAACTTGCGCGCCAGTTCAAGCTCGCCGGCGGGAACATCAAGAACGTTGCCCTTGCCGCTGCCTTTCTCGCCGCAGAGGAAGGTGGCCCCGTGACCATGGCCCACGTCCTGCAGGCCACCCGCCGCGAGTACCAGAAGCTCGGGAAGGCCGGCCCCGCTGCAGAGGTCACCCCGGTTCCGGTGCTGTCGCTCTCGGAGAACGGCCATGCCTAGGGCCTACACATCACGGAAATCCCGGCGCAGCGATGACGGGCTTCCCGCGGGGCGGGGCCAGCAAGACTCGTCGGCTCGGCCCGAAGGACCGATTGACCGGCTCCAGGATGACGCCGGAAACCATGCCGTGGCGGATCTGCTCGAACACGGCGCCCACGACCTGCCCGCCGTTCGCCGGGGACTCAGCACGCCTGGGACGCCGCTCGACGCGCGGACCCGGGTCGAAATGGAAGCCCGCCTGGGCCATGACCTTCGCGATGTGCGCGTGCACCGCGGCGAGGAAGCAGCCCGGTCTGCCGAGGAGCTCAACGCCGAGGCGTATACGGCCGGAGCCGATGTCGTGCTCGGCTCCGTGGCCCCGCACCCCGGTTCGGAACAGGGATCCCGGTTGCTTGCCCATGAGCTGGCGCACGTTGTCCAGCAACGCGGTCCGGCACAAGGCCAACGTCAGCCCGGGTCGTTCGAGGCGCAGGCAGATGCCGCCGCGAGCCAGGGAGCAGCGGTGGCGGGCCTCGCCCCGGCGGGCGCCACCGGCGTCCAGCGCAAAGCGAAGCCCGAAGAAGCGCGGGACAAGCCCAAATCGGGGCCGGCGGCAGAGGGCGGCGAAAAGACAGAAGCCGGGACCTCCGCCAAGGACGAAAAGAAGAAAGAGCCCGGCAAGAGCGTGCTCGGGTCGATCTGGTCAGGCATAAAGGGCGCGGCATCCACGGTCTGGAGCGGCATGAAGACCGCCGGCGAAGCGGTCTGGGGCGGCATGAAGAAGGCCGCCAATTGGGCATGGGAGGGTCTGAAGACGGTCGGCGGATGGATCGCCGCCGGCGCCGAGAAGGTCTGGGCCGCGGCCACCTGGCTCGGTCGCCAGTTGTGGGACAAGGTCACGGGCGTCTTCCTGAGGGTCACCCGCTGGGTAGCCAGGCTCCCGGAACGCGTCGGCCGGCTGTTCGCGGGGCTCTGGGAAGGGCTCATCAGCCTGAAGCCCTGGTCGCTCGAATGGTGGAAGTCGCTCGGCAAGGCAGAGACCTGGACCGGGTTCCTCAAGTGGCTTGGCGCGCGCGCCGTCGACCTCGCCGAAATCCTTGGAATCGGCGAAATCTACGAGACGGTCATGGATCTCCTCAAGTTCAACACCCGCTCCATGACATCGGCCGAGATCGCCGACGCGAGTTCCATCTTCGGGTCCAGCATCCAGTTCGCCCTCGTCCGCATCGATGAACGGGCAGTGCTCGGGCCTGCTTTCTCCGACCGCGAATACACCAGCTTCCACACCATCAACGGTTGGGGGGCTATCGACCCGGATGTCCTCATCCACGAACTGACCCACGTCTGGCAATACGAAACCGCGGGCGGCATCTACATGCCCCAGGCAATCCACGCTCAGGTGTGGGGCGAGGGCTACGTCTACAAGGGCGCGGCCGGCCTCCAGGCCGCCAGGGCCGCCGGCAAGGGCATGGCAGGGTTCAACCGCGAACAGCAGGCCCAGATCGTCCAGGACTTCTACCGGCTCAAGAAAGGAATGCCCACCGCCGACCCCAACAACCCGGCCACCGTGGCCGACCTCGCGCTCTACGCCGACTTCGTCAAAGACGTCTCGACGCTGGGCACGGCGCAGTTGCTGGCCTGAGGACGCTATGCCAACGACGACAGGTCACCAGCAAACCAACGTACCGGCCGGCAGCCACGCCGCGCCGGCGGCCGTGCGCCCCGTGCTCCCGGTGGTCGGCGCCGAAGTTACGGATGTACCAATGCTCCAGGACGCGATCGGCAACCGTGCCGTGGGATCGCTGATCGAGGGCGGCGCGCTCATCCAGCGTAAATGCGCCGGGTGCGCGTCCTCGGGAGCAACCTGCTCGGGCTGCGCCGACGAAGAACAGGTACGCCGCGCCGCAGGCCCCGGCGCGCCGGCGCCGGCGACCCTCCCACCCACCGTCACGTCGGCGTTGGCCGAGTCGGGTGGTCGCGGGCTGGACGTCTCGACGAGGACGTTCATGGAATCCCGCTTCGGCCGCAGCTTTGGCGGTGTGCGGGTCCACACCGGCCAGTCGGCAGCACGCGCGGCCGACGCAATCGGCGCCTCGGCATTCACCGTCGGCAACGCAATCTGGTTCGGTCGCGGGCAGTACGACCCGTCGTCCGGCGAGGGCCTTCACCTTCTTGCACACGAGCTCACCCACACCGTCCAGCAGCGCGGCCAGGCCGCCGGGGCACAGGCAAGCCTGAGCGTCGGTAGCGTGAGCGACCCCGCCGAGTTCGCCGCCGACCGTGTCGCGGATGCAGTGCTCGCCGCCCGTCCCGTTGCCCGCATCGGCGCCTCCCGGACGTTTATCCGGCGTAAGCCCAAAGTCTCGCCCGTCGCAGGCGACCCCTCCCGCCGGATCGTCATACTCGACGACGGCACCAGGTATCGCGTGACTCGCCACGTCGACTGGGTAGTGCGGACCCGGACTCGCCCCGCCAATGAACTCAAGTTCGGCGCGAAGATCAGCAAGGACCGCGTCTGGCTTCAGGTCGACTGGTGCAAGGAGACCAACAAGGGCGATGTGAAGGTCGGCGCCAACGTTCCGGCGGCGTCACAGGCGCTGCTCAAAGACCTCATCTTGAACGGCACGCCACCGCTCGAGGCTTTGAAGAAGGCGGAAGTTGAACCGTTCCTCGCCGTTGTCGTCGCGGAGTCGCGCAAGTACAAACTCGAGGCCGAGGCCACGGTGAAGGTGACCCCCGGCGAGGGTGAAGTGACCGGCGGCGGGATCAAAGGGCGACTGAAGCTTCCCGGCGAGATCGACATCACCGGCGAGGGCTCCGTCAACAAGCCACCCGAAGGCTCCGACCGCGAGGGCCCTGACTGGCGAATTGTCTTCGGCGTCGAACACAAGTTTGGTAAGGGACCGGAGGCGGTGAAGTGCAAGACGGTCAGGCGCGAGGAGTGGGAGCCCGACGTGTGGTTCACCTGCGAGAAGTTCGAGCCTGCCCACGAAGAAGAGCGCAAGCGGCCCATCACCCGGACGAAGAGCGTCTACCTCTACTTCCGCTACGCGAAGGCTGTCTTCGAAGAACGCCCGGCCCAACCGGGTGGGAAGCTCAACCCCGCCTCCATGGCTGAGTTGCGAAAGGACCTCGCGGACGCGTGGAAAGTGACGGCCATTACCGGCCACGCCTCGCCGGAAGGACCGATGGAGCCCACCAAACGATTCCAGGGCAACCGGGCGCTCTCACAAGAACGCGCTGACGTCGCGAAGACGTGGTTGGAATCTGCCTGTCCACCTCCCTCGCTCCTCGTCATGCGCCCCGAAGAAGCTGGCTGCTTCGCCCCCGGCCTCAAGCCCACCGGCCAGGGCGAATTGCACAGCGGCGAGTTCGAGCCCGAAAAGAAGGGCAAAGCTCTCGCCGATGTCGCGGTGCCGTCCTTCGAAGAGGACCCGAGGGAGGCGCGTCACCGCACCCCAGAACTGGAAAAGGAGCTTGAAAAGCGCAAAGGGTCCACCGAGAGGCAGACCGACGTGATCTACCCGCTCATGCGGCGGGCCGAAATCTACCTCGCCAAACCTGACGTCGAAACCTACAAGGTCCCGGTCGCGGAACGCTGGAACCCCGAGCCGAGTTGCTCGCCGGAGGTCCTCGAAGTGGCGACGGAGGACTTCGCCAGGGGCCCGGCCCTCAAGCCCCCGGTGAAGAAGTAGGAGCGCGCGATGATCGACGTACTCGATGGATTGCTACGCGACCTCTTCATCGCCGGGATCGGCCAGATTACCGACGACTCCCAGGTCGGCTTCCAGCCGCCCGATGACGCCTGGCGCACACACGTGGCGTCCCTTTCTGTCGGCGGGATGCCGGCTAACGCCTTGAATGTCTATCTGGTCGATGTCGTTCAGAACCGGAAGCTGCGCTCGACCGAACGGGTGCGCACCGTGACGGATGGCTGGGCGTCCGAACAGCCATCCCCGGCCCGCGCAGACTGCCACTACCTCATCTCTGCGTGGAGCCCTGCCACGGCCACACCGGCAACCACGCCGGCCTTCGACGAGCACGCCCTGCTGTACGAGGCCCTGGCCGTGTTGGAACAAAGTGCCCCCCTCAACCCGTCTCGCGTGTACCCGCCGGGGTCGATCCCGCTGGCCGCCGTGCCGGCGTTGATACGGGATAGCGACCTGCCAACCCAGATCGCCGAGGAAGCATTCCCCAAGCTCCCGGAATTCTGGGGGACCATGGGCGCCAACCACCGCTGGAAGCCGGCGATCCATGCGGTCATCACCCTCCCGGTCCAGCTCCTTGCGTCTGTATCGGGGCCAATCGTCACGACTCGCATCACCGAGTATCGCCTGGCAGGCCTGCCCGGGAGCGCCGAGACGTGGATCCAGATCGGCGGGACCCTCCTCGACACGACAGTCGCACCCCCGGCGCCCGTTCCCGGCGCCTGGGTCGCGATCGAAACGACCGGCGGCAGCGCCGAGCAGACGACCCGCACCGACGCAGCCGGCCGTTACACGTTCGGGCGCCTGCGCCAGGGCAGCTACACCCTGCGCTGCCGCGCCACCGGTTTCGCCGACCCTGCACCGCGGGTAATCGACGTGCCCTCGCCAACCGGCGAATACGACATGGAGTTTGTCTGATGCAGAAGACCCGGCCCGACCCCACGCCGGCCACACGCCGGCAGCCCCAATCCACGTGCTGGAGCCATTGAGGAGGTAAGCCATGGCTGTTCAAGTATCCTATCCGGGCGTCTATATCGAGGAGTTCGCCCCGGGAGCCCCCATCCAGGGAGTTGGGACGAGCACGGCCGCCTTCATCGGCCCGCTCGCCGCCGGCGACCTCGACGAGCCCACAAAGGTCACGAGTTGGGACCAGTTCAGGGCAACCTTCGGCGCCCAGCCCTTACCCGGCCTCTTCACGTGGTATGCCGTGCGCGGCTTCTTCCAGAACGGCGGCCAGGTTTGCTACATCGTTCGCGCCAGTAACGGCGCCTATGCCGAACTGGCACTGACGGATCGGTCGGCAGGCGCGAACGACGTGCTCCGCTTGCGAGCCCTCCAGCCCGGCAGTCCCGCCCAGGCCATCACGGTCGACGTTGCGGACGCCCATGTCATCGCCGGCGCGACGACGGCGCTTTTCCAGCCCACCGCAACGCTCAGTGCCGCCCCCGCCGGGCGCGAGCTCACTCTGGGCGCAGGCGAAGGTGCGAACTTCCGGCCGGGAGACGCCGTTACCATCGCCGCCGGCGGCGAGAGCGTGGTCGTGCTCCGGGTCATTGGCGACACGCTGCGGTTGGCCGCAGACCTCAGCGGCGTCTACGCGAACGGCGACACCGTCCGCCTCGCCGATGCGCCTGCCGGCACCCGCACGATCCGCATCCGCCCCAACGCCGCCTTTGCACCGGGAATCCTGGTCCCCGGCACCGTCCTGACCATCACCCAGGGGGCGCTGAGCGATAGCCAGACGGTTGACACCGTCCAGACCGAGCCAATGGCCGCCGGCGCACCGACCTATCGCGTCACTTTCCGGTCGGGGATCGACATACCACTGAGCCTCGATCCGGCTAACGCGGCGACTGTCCAATCCGAAGAGTTCACGCTGACCGTCGCGCAGGGGTCCCCCGAACCCGTCTACGACAACCTCTCGATGGACCCCTCGCATCCGCGCTACGTCGCGAACGTCGTCAACAGCGCCAGCGGCCTCGTGCGGGTCGAAGTGGTTGACCCGCCCCCGCCCGTTGCCCTCCCCGAGAGCCTCCCGCTGGCAACCGGCGGAGCAGTGGCACTCGCCGGCGGCGCGAACGAAGACCTCACCACGCTCGTCGACCAGGACTTCATCGACGCACTCGACACCCTCGAGGAAGTCGACGACGTCAACATCCTGGCCATCCCGGATCGCCCGACGGCAGCGGTGCAGCAGGCGTTGATCGCCCACTGCGAACTCATGGCCGATCGGTTCGCGGTGCTCGATGCGCTCGCCCCGGTGCCCGACCAGCCGCTCTTCGGCGCCGGAAGCGTCGCGGAACAGCGCGCCGGTCTCGATTCCATGCGCGGCTACGCGGCGCTCTATTACCCCTGGTTACGTGTGATGCCCGCCGGCTCGGGCGGGCCCATCCTCGTCCCGCCTTCCGGCCATGTCTGCGGGATCTTCGCCCGCAGCGACAGCGTTCGCGGTGTCCATAAGGCCCCGGCCAACGAGATCGTCAACGGCGCGCTCGGCATCGAGCGGACCATGAGCGACATCGATCAGGGCCAGCTCAACCTCCAGGGCATCAATGTCATCCGCGTCTTCCAGGGTGGCGGCCGGCCCGTGCTCTTCGGCGCAAGGACAACCGCCACCGACCGCAACTGGCAGTACGTGAACATCCGCAGGCTCTTCCTCTTCCTCGAAGAATCGATCGAAGAGGGCATCCGCTGGGCCGTTTTCGAACCCAACAACCTCGAACTCTGGCAGAAGCTGAAGCGGACGCTCAACGAGTTCCTCGACCGCCAGTGGAGAGACGGCGCGCTCTTCGGCGCAAAAGCGGAAGACGCCTACTACGTCCGCATCGATGAAGCGCTCAACCCCTTCTCGGAGCAGGCGCTCGGCCGCCTGAACATCGAAATCGGCGTCCGGCCCAGTTATCCCGCCGAATTCATCATCGTCCGCATCGGCATCTGGCCCGGCGGATCAGAAGTGAGTGAAAGCTGACACGGGCGAAGCCCGGAGGAGAACACCATGGCGACAGTGGACCCGTTTGGCAACTACAACTTCAAGGTCGAAATCGATGGCATCACGCGCGCTGCCTTCCATGAGGTCAACGGCTTCGATTCCACCGTCGATGTGATCGAGCACCGCGAAGGCGGCGAGAACACCACCTTGCGCAAGCTCCCGGGAATGACCAAGTACAGCAACATCGTCCTCAAGTGGGGCATGACCGACGACGTCATGCTCTACCGCTGGCACCGCCAGATCGTCCAGGGCGATATCGAACGGAAGAACGGCTCGATCGTCCTCTTGAACCGCCGCGGCGAAGAGGTCGCCCGCTGGAACTTCGTCCGCGCCTGGCCCACGAAGTACGACGGCCCCGACTTCACGGCCGAAGGAAACGATGTCGCGATCGAAACCATCGAACTCGCCCACGAAGGCGTGGAGCGGGTGTGAAGCACTCCCCGTCACTCTGACGGCATGAAAGGAGACTGGCGTGTTTCGTACCGAAGTCGAATTCACGCTCCCCTGCGGCTACCAGGACGAAGAAGGTCTGCTGCATCGCGACGGCGTCATGCGCCGTGCTACCGCCGCCGACGAGATCTGGCCGCTCAAGGACCCGCGCGTCCAGAAGAACCCCGCCTACCTGGTCGTGATCCCGCTCTCCCGGGTGATCACGCGCCTGGGCAGCGTCTCGCAGGTCAACCCGCGGATCATCGAAAACCTCTACGCCACCGACCTTGCCTATTTGCAGGACCTCTACAACTCGCTCAACCAGCTCCAGCCGGCCATCGTGCCTGCCACCTGCCCCCAGTGCGAGCACGAGTTCGATGTGGAGCAACTCGCGGTGGGGGGGTGATGCGCTACCCCCTCGAACAGCTCCAGGAGGAGGTGGCGTTCCTTTCCTATTACCTGCACTGGGACCACCAGACGGTAATGGACATGGAGCACGACTACCGGCGCGGCTGGGTAACCCAGGTTTCGAACATCAATCAGAAAGTGAACGGCAATTAGCACGGGCCAGATGATGACCGACAAACCGACCAACGGACGCACTGCACCGGCAGGGATCCCGCTTCGAGCCCGGGACCCGCGCGTCGCCGTGCGACCAATGCGACGGCCCGGCCTCGCCGACTGGTTGCGGGCAATGCTCTCGCGTTACCGGCCCTTCCTGGCCGAAGCGTGGCCGCCGGCATTCGTGTTCGGCACCGGAGCCCCGCGACCGAGCCCGGCTCATGTGGTGGTGCGCCAGAGTCACCTCCGGGTGGCGCAGACATGGGCGCCCCGATTGCAGCTCATCCTCGTGACCGGCTCCGCCCCGGCCGCCGGGTCGGTGGCTGCCCCGCAGGTTCGTCGGCTACAGCCTGGAAGCCCTGTCGTCTGGCGGCTTCTTCACGACCGGCCGGCGCCTGCAGCCCCCATGAGCCCCGTCCGGACATTGACCGCCACGGTCTCGGCTGCGTCCGCCCTGGCAACGGTATCGCGGATCGAGCAGCGCGCCGCTCCCGTCGACAGCGTGCAGCCCCTCCGCCCGCTGCCAGGTTCGGCTCCCACACCGGGCGCCCTCGACGAACGTGCCCCGGTCGTCTTCCCGGCAGCCCCGGTCGCTCGCGTCGTCCATCGTGGCGGCCCGCTCTCGTCGGCCGCCGGCCCGTCCAGCGATGCCTCCCCGGCCGTGCCGCCATGGGAACCCCCGGTCGCCACGCAGCGCCGCTCTGTGACAGCGCCCGCGCCGGCCGCGTTGGACGCCGACCCGGTCGCCATCGACCGCATCACCGACCGCGTCATGCAGCAAATCGGCCACCGCATCCAGGCGCACCGCGAACGCATGGGGAGGGCGTGATGGCTCTCGAAAAGGCGACCATCACCAACACCGTTACGGGCGCCCGCACGCCGGTCTTCTTCAACCCCGACGAGTACGCCATCGAGCGCACGAACAACTTCGCCCAGATGGCGGTGCCCGGCCTCCGCGGCCCCCTCCTCCAGTTCGTGGCCGGCAACATGCAGACGCTCGACATGGAACTGCTCGTCGACAGCTACGAAGCCCACACCGGTGGTACTGAGGCAGGCGGTGACGTCCGCGAACTCACGAGACGCATCACCGACCTCATGAACATCGACGCATCGACTCACGCCCCTCCGGTGCTGCTCTTCACGTGGGGTTCGCTGTCGTTCACCTGTGTCCTCGCCCGCGCGAGCCAGCGGTTCATCATGTTCCGCCCCGACGGCGTCCCCGTTCGAGCGAGGCTCCAGGTCTCGTTCAACGAGTTCATCAATGCCGAGACCGAGGCCAAAGAGACTAAG
The DNA here is from genome assembly GCA_036515015.1 of Tepidiformaceae bacterium. Lineage (GTDB taxonomy): Bacteria > Chloroflexota > Dehalococcoidia > Tepidiformales > Tepidiformaceae > DATBWD01. Next base: position 322 of record DATBWD010000245.1, on the reverse strand, counting down.
CGCGAGACAGCCGACTACACGCGCGAGCACGTCGTCCTCGAGGGCGAAACCTTGAGCGGGATCGCGGGCACAATCTACCGCGACCCTGCCCGCTGGAGACCCATTGCGATCGTGAATCGCATCGACCGGCCGGCGGCCCTCGTCCCCGGCATGCGCCTGGCGGTGCCTCAATTGCCATTCCGCGATCCCGAGACCGGGGAGGTGGTGCTGTAATGGCCGCACCTGCCTACGCCCCGGACTTCGACCTGCGGATCAACGGGCGCGCTATCCCTGTCGCCCTGCGGTCAACGATTACGAGTGTGCGATACGAGGATGGCGTCAA
>DATBWD010000244.1:0-3276 GCA_036515015.1 Tepidiformaceae bacterium | reverse complement strand
ATGGATGGCTTCCGGGTGATGCCGATGGCCGAAGCGGCGGTAATCGGCGACTTCTTCGTGACGCTAACGGGCGACTGCAACGTCATCGACCGGGCCCACCTCGAGGTGCTGAAGGACGGGGCGATCGTCGCGAACAGCGGGCACTTCGACAACGAGATCAACCTCAAGGCGCTGGACAGCATGACCGAGGCGAAGAAGCGGGTGCGCGATTCTGTGGAGGAGTACGGGCTGCAGGACGGGCGAAAGATCTTCGTCCTGGGCGAGGGCCGGCTCGTTAACCTGGCCGCCGCGGAGGGGCACCCGGCCGCGGTCATGGACATGTCGTTCGCGAACCAGGCACTGGGAGCGGAGTGGATCGCGACGAACCACCATCACCTGGAGAACAAGGTGTATGAGCTACCGCCGGAGGTAGACCAAGAGATCGCGCGGCTGAAGCTCGCGGCGATGGGGGTCAGGATCGACTCCCTCACCGATGAGCAGAAGCGGTACCTGACGAGCTGGCAGGAAGGCACGTAGCTTTCGTGCGGCAGAGCTACCGCAAGGGGCGGTCAAGCGGCCTTTAGGCGACTTTGCATCGGGTTGTCGACCGCACTTAGTCTGGTACTACCTTTCGCAGCACAAGGATGTCCATGGAAACTCGCAAGCTGATATTTCTTTCCGCCGGGGTGCTTCTCCTGCCAGTGCTTCTCCTTGCGTGCGGGGGCGACGACGACGTGACCGGGACGCCGGCGGGTGAGACGGCGACGCAGCCCTCGGGCGCCGACGACGTGCGGGAAGTCACGGTTCTCCTGACGAACTGGGCGGTCGAACCATCGGAGACGACGGTGCAGGCCGGGGCAGTGAGATTCATCGCGAAGCACGAAGAGCCGCACGGGGCACATGCCGAGGACGAAGCCGGCAAAATCCACCAACTCGTCGTAGCGCCGCTCGATGAGGGCGCCAAGGTCGGCGAGTCGAAGTTCGGGCTCCCGTTGGTCAACCTGGCGGACATCAAACTGGGCGAAGAGAAGACCGCGGAGGTCGAACTCGAAGCGGGGCGCTACGAGCTTTCCTGCCTGGTGGTGGAAGAAATCGGCGGAAAGGCCACTAACCACTACGGGGAGGGGATGTTCGCGCTCCTGGAAGTGGAGTAGCGGCGGTCTTCAGAGAACCCTGATGGCCCCGGGCACATGCCCGGGGCCGTTTCTGTTCGGACGGTCCGGGCGAAAAAGTGACCAGACCGCTTCCGTTTGGGAGGGGATGCCTGCTACGATTCGGTGAGCGTCAAGAGGGCGAGACGGGATGATACCCGCAGCGCCCGGCAACCTGGTTAAGCCTCCAAGGTGCCCAGACGACGCGGTCTGCGAACGTTCGCAGGCAACAAAAGGCGGGCAGCACGCCCGCCCCTCCATTGGGGGGGTTCCACACGCGCAGTGCGCGGTTGTCGCCCCTCTCCATTTCGAGGGGTCTTTTCTTGCCTTGCAGGCGGGCCCTTCGCACAGGGGAGTATGGAAAGAAATGGAACGGGACAATGACTGAACGAAAGCTGCTCACCTCGGAATCCGTAACGGAAGGCCACCCGGACAAGGTGTGCGACCAGATTTCCGACGCGGTGCTCGACGCGATCTACGCGCTCGACAACCAGTCTCGCGTGGCGTGTGAGACTGCCGTCACCAATGGATTGGTGCTTGTGACGGGCGAAATCACGACCAAGGCTTATGTCGACATTCCCGGTATCGTGCGGCAGACGATCAACGATATCGGGTACACCTCGTCGGAAATCGGGTTCGACGCGGCGACCTGCGGGGTAATCACGGCGATTAGCGAACAGTCGGACAACATAAAGCATGCGGTGGATCGGTCGTTGGAGGCGCGCCACGGACAGACCGAGGATGAGGACGTGGACACCGGCGCCGGGGACCAGGGAATGATGATTGGGTTCGCCTGCCGGGAGACGCCGGAACTGATGCCGCTGACGATTTCGCTGGCCCACCGGCTGACCCGGCGCCTGGCCGAGGCGCGGAAGAGCGGCGAGTTGCCGTGGTTGCGGCCGGACGGGAAGTCGCAGGTGACCATCGAATATGACGAGGACTGGCAGCCGCTGCGGGCGGAGGCGATCGTCATTTCGACGCAGCACGCGCCCGATGTAGACAACGAGACGATCGAGCGGGAGGTGCGGCGGCACATCATCGACACGATCATCGACGCCGCGCTGATCGATGCGAACACGAAGATTTTCGTGAACCCCTCGGGACGGTTCGTGATCGGCGGGCCGAAGGGCGACGCGGGGCTGACGGGCCGAAAGATCATCGTCGATACCTACGGAGGCATAGCACGCCACGGAGGCGGCGCCTTCAGCGGAAAGGACCCGACGAAGGTGGACCGCTCGGGCGCGTACGCGGCGCGCTGGGTGGCGAAGAACATCGTCGCGGCGGGGCTGGCAAGCCGGTGCGAGTTCATGCTCTCGTATGCGATTGGACGAGCGGAGCCGACCTCGGTAGGGGTGGAGACGTTCGGGACGGGGACGGTGCCGGACTCGGCGATCCTGAAGGCCGTGCGAGACAAGTTCGACCTGCGTCCGGGCGCCATCATCCGTGATCTGAATTTGAGGCGGCCGATCTACAAGGCGACGGCGGCCTACGGGCACTTCGGGCGGATCGACCTGAACGTGCCGTGGGAGGACACCAACCGCGCAGCGGATTTAAAGATAGCGGCGGGGCTGAAGGACTAGCCGGCGGATGGACGCAATCGTCCTGGTGGGGGGTCAGGGGACGCGGCTGCGTCCCCTGACGTCGACGCGGCACAAGAGTCTCGTGCCGGTGTGCAACCGGCCGGCAATCGCCTACCTGTTCGACTGGCTCGAGCGGTCCGGCTTTGAACGGGCGGTGCTTGCCATCGGCCAGGACAACGAAGACCTTGTCGAGGCGTATCCCCCCGGGAGGACGCAGGGAATCGAGATCGCGCACGTCATCGAGCGTGAGCGACTGGAGTCAGGCGGGGCGATTCGCAACGCGGTGCAGGCGGCAGGTGTCGAAGGGCGGTTCACGGTCCTGAATGGCGACGTGTTCGTCGACTTCGAGTTCGAGCGAGCACTTGAAGCGCACATCGCACGCGAGGCGGACCTGACGCTCGCGCTCTACGAGATGGACGAGCCATCGCAGTTCGGAGTTGCGGTCTGCGACGGCGACGGCATGGTGACAGGATTCGTCGAGAAGCCACCGATGGGGATGGCACCGAGCAACCTCGTGAACGCCGGGGTGTGGATCTTCGAGCCGAGACTGGTCGACGAGATCCCGC
>DATBWD010000243.1:0-9045 GCA_036515015.1 Tepidiformaceae bacterium | reverse complement strand
GCTGCACTTCGTCGAAGAACTCTTCGAGCACCCGCAGACGCTCGAAAACGGACTCGTCGCCGAGGTGGATCACGGCCTCCTGGGGCATATGAAGATGGTCGGGCCCGCGTTCCAGATGTCGGAAACGCCGCTCGGGGTGCAGGGCCCGAGCCCGATCCTCGGCGGCGACACGGAAGTGGTCTTGACCGCCGCGGGCTATTCTGAAGCTGACATAACGGCGCTCAGGGAGACCGGGGTTATCCGCTAGAGACGCTGGCCATGTGCGCTATTCGAGCGCCTGCCAGGCACGCCGGCTGCCGCGCGTCACGACGTGGCCAAGGCCCGGTACCGGCAAGTGGCTCGCGCCCACCAGGGCTCCATCGGCTACCAGCCTCTCAAGCGTCTTCCTGCGGGTGGCGGCGGCCGTTGGGTGGTCCCAGTCGAAGCTCGATTGCCAGTCCGGCTCCTCGACGTCGATAGGCGAAATGCAGACGTCGCCGAGGATGAAGCCACGTTCACTTCCGGCGGTGATCGCGATGCTCGTGTGGCCCGGGGTATGTCCAGGCGTCGCGACCGTCAGGCAAGCCGGGCTCAGTCGGCGTCCGTCCCCGATGAAGTCGATGCAGCCCATGCGCTCGAGCGGCGCCACATCCCGCGTGAATGAATCCGGCGGAGGGGTTATCGCGCTGTAGTAGTCCCAGTCGGCCTGTGGCACGAGGTATCGCGCGTTCGGAAACACAGGGGCGCCGGAAGAGCGGTCGATGTTCCAGCCGGTGTGATCGCCGTGGAGATGGGTGAAGATGACGGTGTTGATGTCCGTGGAGGCAACGCCGCCCTCGAGCAGTTCGTTCATCAACTCGCCCTGGTGTTCTGGTCCCCAGCCCGTGTCGACGAGGATGACGTCACTACCATCCCGCACCAGGAACGAGGCGAAGTTGAGGACGACGCGGCTCTCCGCATCCAGGTGGTGCCTGTACCTCTGGAGGGCTGCAGCCGCCGAGGGATAGACCGCGGTGGCGGGATAGGCCTGGACGTTGTCGACGAGAGCGAAGATTTCGACCGTCCCAACAGTAGCGCGCCTCATGCCTGCTCTTCTCCGTCTAATGCTGCAGGCACTTTACGTGAGGAGGGGAGGCATCGCCAGTTGGCGGCGGTGGCCGCTCGCAGGATGCTACGTGGCGGCGTGATGGATGTCACACCCCTCGAAGGCGTTTCAGCCGAATCTGGTAGCAATAAGCCCCGAGCGTGATGCCGCATGTCCAGACGCCCCGACGATTTCGCCGTGCCCTTCGTCCAGCCCCACCGCCCGCCGCCGCGTGCGGTGCCGGCACCCCCCAGCGCGCCCTGGCTGTTTGCCTCGTGGATGGCCGCGGGTACGACCATCGCGGTCCTCGCGGGCACATTGCTTGGCTTGCTCGCGGCGATCGAGGCCGGCCCTGGCCTGAGCCGCTGGAGTCAGACGGTCCAGGCGCATGGCGCGCTGCAACTTACCGGGTGGGTCGCGGTGTTCGTAACAGCGCTCGCGATGGAATTCGTCATCCGCCTGAACGGGCGCCCGCCGCTCCCGCTTCCTGTTCGCGCTGCCGTGCCGGCACTACTGGCCGTGGGCGCGCTACTCAGAGGCGCCGGCCAGTTCTGGCACGAGGACGTTTGGTGGCTCTTCACAGCCGGGTCGGTGCTCATCGTCGCGGGGGCGGCGGGCTTTTTCGCGGCAATCCTCTCCATCCGTCCGCAACAACCACTCAGGTACAACATCCAGCCGGCGTGGTTCTGGGCGTCCGCGACATGGCTGCTCCTCGCGTCCGTGCTGGCGCTCGTCGCCGGCCTTCGGGCGACGGCCGGAGTCCTTCCGTTGGCCGACTCATATGTGGTTACCGAACTGATGCTGCGGGGGTTCGTCTTCCACGCCATCGTCTCCGTGGCTATGCGTGCCTTTCCCGGGCACCTGGGCACTCCGCCCGTTGACGATCGCCGCCAGGCACTGCTCCTTGGGATGGCCGGGTTGAGCATTGTCGCGCTTGTTGCCGGCGCCCCGGCGTTCGGGCTGCCGGGCATCGAACTCCTCGCCCGAGCGGGCGACCTGCTCTTCGCGGCGACCATCGGGACGCTCATCGTCTTCACCGGCATCCTCCACCCGCGCAACGTCGGTCGTGAGCCCGTCTACCGGCTGCTGATACCGGTGGCGTTTCTCGGGGCGGCTGCCTATGCGGTTGCCGTCGCGATTCTCGCGCTGCTCCCGGGCGACGCCACGCTTTACCAGACGGGCGCGGCCCGGCACATCTTCATGTTGGGCTTCATGGCGCCGCTCATGGTCGGCATGTCGCACATCGTTTTGGCGCGGTTTCTCCGGGGTCGCGTCGACGGTGCGAACTGGCTGACCGTCGCCTTCGGGATGCTCTTGGTTGCCTGGCCGCTGCGGGTGCTGCCCGCGCTCTTCACTGACTCACCGGCCGCCGGCTCCGACCCGCTCTTCTCTACCGCGGCGGGACTGGTCATCGGCGGCTTGCTCCTGGTGGCGGTCGTCGCAGGCGCGAACGCGCTCGCCACGATGCAGGCGCTTCGCCGCCCGGTGTTGGGGCACCCGGGCGCTGCCCTGGAACGGCATCACTGACCGGCACGACCTCAAGTCGGGCCGGGGCGACCGTGGCGCTGACCCCCTAGATGAGGCCGAACGCCTCCATGGCCTCGGCGACCTTCACGAAGCCGGCGATATTGGCCCCGAGGACGTAGTTGCCGGGCGCACCGTATTCCTCGGCGGTCTCGAAGCAGGTGCGGTGGATGTCGCGCATGATGGCTGCCAGCCGTTCCTCGGTGTACTCGAACGTCCAGGAGTCACGACTGGCGTTCTGCTGCATTTCCAGCGCTGAGGTGGCGACGCCGCCCGCGTTCGCGGCCTTGCCGAGGCCGAACGCTATCTTCGCTTCCTCGAACACCCGGATCGCATCGGGGGTCGAAGGCATGTTCGCGCCCTCCGCCACGGCGATGCAGCCGTTCCGGACGAGCGTGGCAGCATCGCGGCCGTTGATCTCGTTCTGCGTGGCCGACGGCATCGCAATCTGGCACGGGACCTCCCAGACGTTGCCGTTCGGAACGAAACGCGACGACGGTTCCCGGTCCGCATAGACACTGATGCGCAGGCGCTCGACTTCCTTGATTTGCTTCAGGCATTCGAGATCTATTCCGCGTTCGTCGTAGAGGTAGCCGCCGGAGTCGGAGCAGGCAACGACGCGAGCGCCCAGGTGTTGGAGCTTCTCGATGGTGTAGATGGCGACGTTGCCAGAGCCGGAGACCACGCAGGTCTTGCCTTCGAGCGAGTCCTCTCGGGCCGCGAGCATTTCGGCGAGGAAGAAGACCGCGCCGTAGCCCGTCGCCTCTTTGCGGACCAGCGAACCGCCCCAGCCCAGCCCCTTCCCGGTCAGCACGCCGGATTCGTACTCGTTGCTAATTCGCTTGTACTGGCCAAAGAGGTAGCCGATTTCGCGAGTGCCAACGCCGATGTCGCCCGCCGGCACATCCCGGTACTCGCCGAGGTGACGGTAGAGTTCGGTCATGAAGCTCTGACAGAAGCGCATGATCTCGTCGTCGCTTCGTCCCTTGGGGTCGAAGTCGGAACCGCCCTTGGCGCCGCCGATGGGCAGCCCCGTGAGCGCGTTCTTGAAGATCTGTTCAAAGCCAAGGAACTTGATAATCCCGAGATAGACCGACGGGTGAAACCGGAGGCCACCCTTGTAGGGACCGAGCGCGCTGTTGAACTGCACACGGAAGCCGCGGTTGACGTGCACATCGCCACGGTCGTCCTGCCAGGTGACGCGGAAGATGACCTGCCGCTCCGGCTCGCATATCCGCTCGATGATCTTGCGCTCGGCAAGTTCGGGGCGCTTTGCGAGCACGGGCCCGAGGGACTCAAGCACTTCTCGGACCGCCTGATGAAACTCCAGTTCGGCGGGATTACGGCGTACCACTTCCTGGTACGTCTGTTCCAGACGTTCGTCCATTACGGCCACCAGCTTCTCAATTCGGTGACTCCGAGCCGAGAACTTCTGGTGGCAGACAGAGTTAGCTCGCGCGCGTCACAGGGTTTCCCGGATCATCCGCGCAAGGCGGCTAGCCGTCAATGTGAAATTTGGAACGAAGTGCGCCCTCAGGAAGCTGGTCCGCCCACCATTGCCGCGATCTGCCGGGCGTGATCGCGGCAGTGGATGCGGAGGAAGATGAGCCACTCGCGCCAGTTCAGGTCCCCGAAGAACGGGTGCCTCCACTTCACGTTGAGGTTAGCCCCCGGGTCGGCTTCGCGGACATGTGCGAAGAGTGACTCCATTGCCTCGTCGTGGCGGGCTATCACCTCTTCGAAGGAGCCAGTTGGGGGCTGCTCCTCGCTGCCGCCCAGTTCGCCGGTCAGTGCCACATGGAGGATCTGGGTTGAGACGTGAATGTTCGAGCCAACCAGGTGGCGGAGCGCATTCCCCGGCGACCACTCATCGCCATCGGGCACAATCTCCCTCCGAGCGGGCGGCACGGTTATGGCAGACTCGTGAATCTCGTGAACCGCTTCGGTGACCCGGCTGATGAGTTCTTCGGTGGACTTTTCTGCGGCCTGCTGCTGCAGGTACCCGAGGATGCGTTGTGCTTCGGCATCTGTGACCATGATGGCTCCCCTGTTTGTGGCGTCTCGCCAGTTTGCCACGTGCGGGTTGCATCGTGCTACTTTCCACGCCCCGCGGAGGGCCCGGCGACACGACGGCTCTCCGGGCTTCGGGGTACAATTCCGCGACCATACACGAGGAGAGATCTCTTGATCACCATCGTCGCGAAACTGCAGGCCAACCCCGGCAAGGAGGACGAGCTAAGGGCCGTCCTGACCGAGATGGTCGGCAACGTCAAGGCGAACGAAGCAGGCGCCGTCACCAGCTACTCGCTCCACGTCTCGGACACCGACCCGACCCTTTTCCTGTTTTACGAGCAGTACTCGAGCGCCGAGGCACTCGCCGCGCACGGCAAGACCGACCACATGCGGGCGATGGGAGCAAAGTTGGGCGGACTGCTCGCCGGGCGGCCGGTGATCGAGCGATACACACAGGTATCCGGAGTCTGACCCTCGGAGTCCGAGTCTTTGAGAACTGGCTTTGGGGGCTGCTCCCGCGTTGGGCGCCGGCCCCTCCGTTTGCCTGTACCCGGGGCTCGCCGCACGCTCGGGATCCATGGAGGAACTGATCCGGGCCGCTATCCTTGGCCTTGTCCAGGGATTGACCGAATTCCTCCCAGTTTCCTCGTCCGGCCATCTGATCCTCGTCCCCGCGCTGTTTCGCTGGCCCGACCAGGGCCTGGCGTTCGATGTCGGCCTCCACCTTGGGACGCTACTGGCGATCCTCGCCTACTTCTGGCGCGACTGGTACGTCATGTTGTCCGGCGGCCTTCGGGATGTGCGCACCCACAGCCTCCGAGTCGCTTCATACGGTCCCCAGAGCCGCCTGCTGCTGCTGCTCGCACTCGGATCGATTCCCGCGGCCATCGTCGGCCTCCTGTTGGAGAGCTGGATCGAGGAGAACGTGCGCCAGCCCTGGCTCGTCGCGATCATGCTTGCTGTAATGGGCACCGTGATGCTCGTCGCCGACCGGCGGAGCCGCCTCGAACGTACCAGCAGCGATGTGGGGGTGATGGACATCCTTCTCATCGGGCTGGCGCAGGCTACGGCCCTCATCCCGGGCGTCTCGCGTTCGGGTGCGACCATTACGATGGGCCTTTTTCGGCACCTCACGCGGAATGACGCGGCGCGGATCGCGTTCCTGCTGGGGACGCCGGCGTTTGTCGGCGCGGGCGCACTCAAGGCGTCGGAACTGTTGTCGGACAAGGACATAAGCGCGGGGCCGCTCATTGTCGGCTTCGCCACTTCCGCAGTGGTGGGCTTTCTCGCAATCCACCTGCTCCTGCGTTACCTGCGCACTCGCAGCCTGTTCCCCTTCGTCATCTACCGCTACGGGGCGGCCGTGGTGACGCTTGTCATCGCGCTGATACGCGTTGCCTGACCACCGGGCCCGCGTATCATTCGGCGTACGTCAGAATTCTGGAGTTTATTGAATGGTCCTCGAAAAACTGAGGCTCGATGGCCCGCCACGCCGTGCGGCCATCATCACCGGCGGCGGCAGGGGGCTGGGCAAGGCGATGGCCATCGCGCTGGCCCAGGCAGGGGCCGATGTCTGTATCGCCGCACGCACCCAGAGCCAACTCGAAGCCGCCGCCGCGGAGATCAAGGAGAAGTCGGGGCGCGACGCCCTCGTCGTGCCGACGGACGTCCAGTCCAGTGCGCAGTGCGATGCGCTCGTGGCGCGCACGATCGAGCACTTCGGTCGCCTCGACATCATGATGAACAACGCCGGCATCGGCGACCGGCGCGGCGCAGGCGCCCGCCTGTGGGAACTGAGCGACGAGGACTGGCAGGACACGATCGAGGTCAACCTCCACAGCGCGTTCTATTGTTCCCGGGCAGCTGCGCGCTACTTCCTGGAGCGCGGCGAAGGCGGCGTGATTGTGAACGTCGCGAGCGGCACTGCCCTCAGGGGATTCCCCCAATCGTTCGCCTATGGCGCGGCGAAAGCCGGCGTCATCTCGCTTACGAAGAGCCTGGCCGCCATGCTGGCGGGCGAAAACGTCCGGGTGAACTGCATCGTCCCCGGCTTCGTTGCACAGCAACCGCCAAAGGATGAAGCCGAGGTGGAAGCCCTGCGGCTGCGCGGGCGCTTCAACACGGCGCGCCGGATTGGCGAAGCCTGGGAACTGGGCCCGCTCGCCGTCTTCCTCTGCTCCGACGCCTCGAGTTACGTGACGGGCGAAACCTTCGCTATCGATGGTGGCGGGCTGACCGGCGGAATCGCCCCGACCGGCTACACACCTGGAGTCGCAGGAGGTACCCGGAATGCCTGATTGGGATGTGAAGCCGGGATACGACCTTACCGGCCGAAAGGCGCTCGTGGTTGGTACCGGAACACCGGCCGCCCGTTCGATCGCCGTGGCACTTGCCGAGGCCGGCGCTGACGTCGCCGTCGCCTCGGCAACCCTTGACGGCGACGAAGTCATGGAGGCCAAGCGAATCAGCAAAGAGGTCGCCAAACTCGGTCGCCAAACGTTCTCGCAGGGATGGGATGTTTCCCTGCCGACGAATGTGCAGGTGGGACTCAAGCAACTCATCAAGGAGTTCGGGCATCCGAACGTGCTGGTCTACAACGCCGACGCGATGCTGGCGAAGCCCATCGAAAAGATTACCGACGCCGAGTTCGCCCACGTCCAGCAGGTCAACATGAACGGCGCCTTCTATTCGGCCAGGTCCTTCCTCAAGGAACTCCCCGACGGTGCCCGGGGCCGCCTCATTTTCATCAACACCATCCTCGGCGAGCGCGGGGTCGACAACCTCTCGGCCTACGCAATGGCGAAGGCCGGCGTCAACGGTCTGGTTGCTGCCCTGAGCCAGGAACTCGGCGCCCGCGAGATCACCGTAAATTCGATCGCTACCGGCTGGATGGACTTCACTCCCGGGCGGGGCTCCGACGACATTGGAGAAAACCGCCTGATGCGGTTCATCCCGCTCCGTCGTTTCGGTCAGGGGGACGAAGTGGCGCTGCTCGCCGTGTTGCTTGCCTCGGATGCTGCCGGGTACATCAATGGGCAGGTACTGCACGTTGACGGCGGGATAATGACCCACCTCTAGCCATGGCTCAGAAGCCTCTCGCCGTACGGATGCTCGAGCAGCGGAAGATTCCGCACGAGGTATTCCACTTCGACGATGCAATCCGGTCGGCCGCCGGTGTGGCTGAGCAAGCAGGGGTCGACCCGGCGCTCGTCTACAAGACGCTCGTCATCGAGGACGAGAGCGCTCGCGGCAAACCGTACCTCGTGATGGTCCCTGCTGACACCGAAGTGGACCTGAAAGTGCTCGCGCAATCTCTCGCCATTCGAAAACTGCGGATGGCGAGCCAGCGTGACGCCGAACGCCTGACCGGGCTAAAGGTCGGCGGGATAAGTGCCCTGGCGCTGCTCCAGAAGCGGTTTCCCACGCTCATCGACGAGCGCGCTCTGGGTCAAACGCACATCATGGTGAGCGCCGGCCAGCGCGGATTCGACGTCCGCCTTGCTGTCGACGATCTTGTAGCGCTCTGTGAGGCACGCCCGGTGCGCGTGACCGAGTGAGCCGCCCCGTGCCATTGGCTCAGACAGGCCTGTAAAGTGCTTCTCGGCGAGGAGGCCAGACATGCCGACCACAGACCAATCCGGCTGGACCATCCACTTCGAGACCCAGGGCGATCGGGCGCTGCCGCCGCTGCTGATGATCCTCGGTCTCTCGCACAGGCTCGCGCACTGGGGAAAGCTGCCGGCGCTCCTGGCTGAACGACTCTTCGTGGTGACATTCGATTGCCGCGGCATGGGGAGCAGTGAACGCCGGGATGAGCCGTACACGATCGAGGACGAGACCGCCGACATCGCGGCCGTGTTGGACGCCGCCGGCCTTGAGCGCGCCGCGGTGTATGGGCGTTCGCGCGGAGGCATGTTGGCCCAGGAGTTTGCCCTGCAGCAGCCAGAGCGGGTGACCGCGCTCATTCTCAGCGGTACGTCCCATCGCGGGCCCGGGTCGGTCGGCTCGACGGAGCGGGTCGAGAAGGCGATGAACTTCACTCCGGAGATGACCCGTGAAGAGATCTTCTCCACTCAGAACGAAGCGATGGCCGCCCCGGGATGGCGGCAGCGCGACACGGAGGCGTTCGAATACTGCCTCGCGGTTGACCTGGAAGCACCCCCGAGGAGGTTCGCGGTCGGTCACCAGCAGGGGGCCATGGCGAGGTGGAGCAGCTACGACCGTCTTCCATCGCTGGATGTGCCCACGCTGGTGCTCTGCGGCGAAGAGGACGGTATGGTCCCACCCGAAAACAGCCGTCAGATTGCGGATCGAATACCGGGCGCGAGGCTTCGGCTCATCCCCGAGTGCGGTCACTTGCCGATGCTGGAACAGCCCGAAGCAGTCCGGGAAGCGGTGTTCGAGTTCCTCGGTATCTAACCGAGCATTTCGAGGTAGCGGCGTTT
>DATBWD010000242.1:0-5079 GCA_036515015.1 Tepidiformaceae bacterium | reverse complement strand
GGCCGTCCTTCACCGTCCATGGCTCCTTCGTCTCGCTCCGGGGCAGGGGCCGCCGCCAGCCCTCGTCCGAAAGCCCCTCGATCATCTCGTCGAGCAATTCGAACTCCCGGACCGTCCGCTCGGTCACTTCCTCCCGGTTGTGGCGCATGGCCGAGAGAATAACACCCCCAGCGCCCAATTTTCGATTGACGATTTTCGATTTTCGATTCCACCGCCCCCCTGTAACCTGTCACCTGTCACCTGTCACCTAAAGAGGCCCCGATGCCCGAAGACCGTGAAGCCCTGCTCCAGCACTACCAAAGGATGCGCGATGACCTGCTCGCCGCCATCGGCGGCCTGCCCGACGACGCCCTCACCGCCCCCGAACTCGACGGCTGGTCCGTGAAGGACCACCTCGCCCACCTCGCCCTCTGGGACGACATCCGCGCGAGCGAAGTCGAACGCATCTCGGCCGGCTACGATTCGGCCTGGCGCATGGAAGAAGGCCAGGATGCCGTGTACGGCGAGATGGGCTACCGCCTGCGACGCGACCTCTCCCTCGCCCAGGTGCGGTGGGAACTGGAGACCTCGCGCTGCCGCCTCCTCGACGCCATTGCCTCGGCGACCTCCCGCGGCCTCGATAGCTCCCTGTACGGCGAGGCGGCCCTCCGCAGCACCCACGAGTCCCAGCACACGCTCTGGCTCCGGAACTGGCGGGACGGGCGGGGATAGGGGCCGGAGAACCGCGCTCGCGGCACTTCATCGACTCGTCGTTGTCTTTCCTTGTGGGCGGCGGGCGCCGCCGGTGAATCGGCGACACCCGTGCAGATGCCCACGATGGCCAGGTCAGCTCTTGGTCGCGAACCAGATGGACGGCGGCCCGGCCACTCCGGCGTTCTGCATCGCCGTCTTCAGCTCAGCGCTCCCGGCGAACGCCTGTGCAGCTTCGATCGACGCGAATTCGTGGGTGACCGTGACGTCGTTCGGGTTGTCGGCGGCTCGGAAAACGGCCTCCGAAGTGACCCCCAGCCGCTTCTGGGTGGGGCGAAAGTCGTCGTAGATCTGCTTCCATTTCGCAAAATCGGTGACGGTGTGGCGGACGAACATAGTTGCCAAAGGAAATCCTCCGGGTGGGGCTTGGGCCTGCCAGTTCACCCGACCGGCCCAGCGCTGCGAATCATGCCTCGTCAGTAGTTGCGATGTCAACTATTGTTGCAACAAATTTTGCAACCGGGATATGTGTCTGGTAACCTATCTGCCGTGACCAACGATGGGAGAGTCGACCCCCTCTGGTTCGATTCCTGGCGGGGCGTCCTCTTTGCCAGCGCCAGGGTACTCAGCGCTGTGGAGCCCAGGCTCCAGGAGCACTCCGGAATATCCCTCGCCTTCCTCGACGTGCTCGGGCGCCTCTACGATGCGCCGGAAGGCAAGCTCCGCATGCAGGAACTCCAGCAACGTTCGCTCTTCACCCGCAGCGGGATGACGCGCCTGGTCGACCGCATGGAGGCAGCGGGGCTGGTGCGGCGTGAGAGCGTGCCAGGGGACCGCCGCGGGGTCCTGGTGGCGATCACGCCCGAGGGCTCCCGCCTCCACGAAGAGGCCCTCGCCCGCCATCTACTGGACCTTGAGCAGGAGTTTGCGAGCCGCTTAACGCCGGCACAACACAAGGCTCTCGCCGAGGCACTTTCGCAATTCTGGCACGAATAAACCCGCCCTTCGCGGGAGCTTAGTTCTCGGGCCTCCCCCAATGTGACCTTGATCATCCCCCTTTAACCTGAAAGCGCAATGATCGACCCATGGAAATGACGACGCACGTGGGGGCGGTCCAGTTCGCGCTCAAGGGCGCCGGCTACGCCGCCTGGCCCGATCTCCGCCTCACCGGCATCTCACTCGTCGAAGGACAGCCGCTTGCGGCCGCCTCCCAGGGCGACACCCGCTTCCTTGTCCTCGACCACCGCACCGATGCCGGCCCCGGCCCCGCCTGGGTCGAATACTGGCGCCCCGGTTGCGGCGCTGAAGGTGGGCTCGAAGGGTTGTTCGTGGTCAGCGATGCGCACGCTGCCCCAGGGTCGCCCGCCCCATTGCCGCTCGATGAACTGGCGCGTTCGCTCGCCGCGCCGGGGAGCGCTCCCTAGCCGTTCCCGTTCCCGTTCGCCGCGTCCCGTCCTGGCTCGGGCTTCGCCTCGCGTTCCAGGTCCACGAATTCGCAACGGAGCCGCACCACACCCTCACGCACGTCCTCGACGAGGCCGTTCTCGAACCAGAAGGTGCCGCGGAGCGTGACCACGCTGAAGAGCATCGAGTGCGTGTCCATCACCGTTCCCACGTGCACGCCGGACGCGCTGACGACGGTATTCCCCGGCCGCGGGAACGCTGGTGCGGGCTGGTCGGTCATTCAGGCGCCGGCGCCGGGATTGCGGCAGGAACCGCTCGGTGCCTTCGGTACATTAAAGGAATTTCAATACTCCACAAGACGCCCAACCGAAGTCTCGCGGCAAAACAGGTAAATTCTTGGCAAACATCCATTCGTTTTGGTCCCGGTCCGCTTTGCACGGCAATAGGATTGCAGAGTCATGTAGTGCTCTCTGGTTAGCTGCGACAGTCCAGATTGCACGCCGGCAACGGGTACCTCGAAATTGTAATGGCGATGCAACACCCGGGACACTGGCGAGGTATACCCTTATGTCTTCACTCAGTGGATAGGAACTCCCGTGCGCGCCAGTAGCGGCCCAAGCGACACCAACTCCTCCCCGGACGCCGTGCGTGCGCTCGCCGACCTGCTCGACGCCTCGCCCGCCCTCGCCTGGCTTGTCGATGCGTCCGGCCACGTGACCTTAGCGAACCGCCGCTTCGAGGCTTTCGAACCGGCCCCGGGGACTGTTGGCAGTCTCCCGGCGGCCATCCACCCCGGCGACGCCGCTGCCTGGGACGAAGCGGAAAAGCGCGCCCTGGCCGCCTTCGAACCGGTCGAAGTCGACGTGCGCCTGCTCTGCACCGACGGTGAGCACCGCTGGACGCGCCTCTCGCTGGTCCCGCGCGTCGTCGAGGGCGAGATTGCGGGCTATGCCGGCTCCGGGATCGATATTCACCGCGAACGCCTGCTCGAAGATGGGGTCTCGCAGAGCGAGGCTCGCTGGCATGCGCTGGTGGAAGAACTCCCCCTGATGATCGGCCGGACGGACCCGCGGGGGCGGCTCACCTATGTCAGCCCCGCCTTCCAGGCCTACGCCGGGCGCCCCGTCGAAGAAATCATGGCCGACCCCCACGGCTACATCCACCCGGATGACGTGGAGGGCTTCCGCGACGTCCTGCGCGAGTCGCTCGAACCCGGCCAGCACGTCCACACCGAATACCGGGTCCGCCGGGCCGATGGCGTCTACCGCTGGCACACCGCCCTCGCCAGCCCGATCCGCGACGCCGAGGGACGGATCACCTCATGGGTCGGCGCCCTCATCGATATCCACGACCGGCGCGAAGCCGAAGAGGCGCTGAAAGCTTCCCGCGAACAGTACCAGTCGCTCATCGACTCCATGCCGGCGTTCTTCTGGCGCACGAACCGCAACGGCCGCCCCATCTTCATGAACGAGCACTACCTCCACTACACCGGCCTTTCGATCGAAGACTCCATCGCCGGAGGGTGGCTCGAAGCCATCCACCCCGACGACCGCGAGCGCTCCTCCGCGGCCTGGTGGGCCGCCCATGCCGCCGGCGAACCCTACGAGTGCGAGCATCGCCTCCGCCGCCACGACGGCGTCTACCGCTGGCACCTCAGCCGCGGCGCCCCGGGCCGGCGCATCGGCGACACCATCGTCGAGTGGAACTTCACCAGCATCGACATCGAGGTCCGCCACCAGTCGGAACAGGCCATCCGCCGGAGCGAGTCGCTCTTCCGCGCGCTGGCGGGCGCCTCGCCCGGTCTCCTCTGGGTGGCTCTCGCCGACGGCACCCCGGCAAGCGCCGAGATTCTCACCGCCGGCGCCAGTCCCCATCGCGACGAAGCCCCCGCGCCCGCCCCGGCCGAATTGCTCGACGCGATCCACCCCGCCGACCGCGAGCAATTCGTCGAGGGCTGGCGACGCGCCATCGAGCAGCGGCAGGGCTGCGACTCGGAGTTCCGCCTGCGCCGCCCGGATGGCTCCTACCGCCTGATGCATCGCCGCGCCGTACCCGTCTTCGATCGCGAGGGCCGCCTCGAATACTGGGTCGGCACGTCGGTCGACATAACCGAAGAGCGCGCGACAGAAGAGGCGATTCGCGAAGCAATCGCCGTCAAGGATGAGTTCCTCGGCCTCGTCTCCCACGAAATGCGTTCACCGCTCGCGACCGTCCTCGGCCTGGCCGACGTCCTTCGCCGCCGCAGCCACGAGATGAGCGCCGACGACCGCCGCGAAACGATAGCGGACATCGCCGAGAATACCGTCCGGCTCCAGACCATCATGGACGACATGTTCACCCTTGCTCGCCTCGATCGCTTCCAGGTCGAAACCGAGCCGGTGATGGTCCACAGGCTCGTGAACCGTGTGCTCACCCGCGACACCCGCAGCCCCGACTTCCACTACGCGCTGGAGGTCGAAGGCGAGATCCCGCCCGTCGACGCCAACCCGACCTGGGTCGAACAGATCGTGGAAAACCTCCTGAGCAACGCCGAGAAGTACAGCCGCCCGGGCGCCGAGATCAGCATCCACGTGGAGTGCGACGGCGGCGACGAGGTAGTGGTGCGCGTGCTCGACCGCGGCGTCGGCATCGAGCCGGAGGATGCCGAAAAGATCTTCGAACCGTTCTTCCGCACTCGCCAGGCGCCGCTCTACGCACGGGGGTCCGGCCTCGGGCTTTCCGTCTGCAGGAGGCTCGTCGAACTCCAGAGAGGCGTCATCTCCGCCCGCCCCCGCGAAGGCGGCGGCACCGAAATGCGCTTCACCCTCCCCATCGCCAGCGGCGACGCCGACTGATCCGCCCGGGCACTAAGCACCAGGCACTGAGCACGCGTCCGCGGGGACCGGGTCTTAGCACTCAGCACTCAGCACCCAGCATTGGCTGGAAGTGGCCGGGCGGCCGCTACGCGATCGCCTTGAGCACCCGCGTCCGCAGTTCGGCGTCGGC
>DATBWD010000241.1:0-3384 GCA_036515015.1 Tepidiformaceae bacterium | reverse complement strand
CTTCAGGTCTGCGCGCATTGAGCTTCACCAGCTCTCGGACGAAGACGCACGAACGCAATAGCGGGCCCATTTTCTCTGATGGCCGGCCGCCAGGCGCTGCTCGAGTTCGGCTTGACGGAGTTCGCGGCGGGCACGCAGCCGCGTTTAGGCGGTCTGGGGAGTTACCCGGCATGGCACCCGAGCATCGCGGAAGCGCTGGTGGAGGCGGCGCGCCGGGCGGTGTAGGCGGCGGGTCGGTCAGTCCTGGCAGACGGGAATGAGGTCTTCGTACCCTGCTGGTGGCTCGTCCAGGCACAGCGGGGGGCCGAGCGGCTCGACCTTCCACGTCGGAGGGGAGGTAACGTCTGCAATGACGGTGCCGTCGGAGTTCACAGCCAGCCAGTGACCCATTGCAGCGTCGGGGATGTCCGCGCGGTCGACAACAATGACGTGAGCCTGCGAGTACTCCGCGTCGACATCGTCCGCGACACCGTCATCGGTCCAGGCAATCACGACCTCGACGCGGTCCTCGCGGATGCGGACCCTTTTGATGTACCCGACTTCATCCATGCGGCCGTCCGCGGTGCCGGACCTGAACCCGACCAGGACCGATGAGCCATCGGGCTCATAGCGGTCGAGAGCAAGCAGCGCTCCCCGCTCGCCCATGGCCTGCGCGACGATCACGGCCTCGCCGCGATTCGTCGCGACGCCCAGGTACTGGAAGGTATAGGGTGCGGAAGCCTCATCCAGGCGGAACAGGGTTTCGAAGTCGGCTCCGCCCCCACCGCCGCACCCGGAAATGCCGAGCACAACCGCGGCGGTCAGGGCCCAGCGTTGAACCATGCCCATCCGACACTGCCTCCCAAGGGTTTACGTCAAAGGCACGGATGCCGGATTGGAGGGTGCGATGCGCGCCCGAGGAGCGGGAACCCGTGTGACCAAGGTCAACCGCCGCCCGCGTCCCGCTGGCTGGCGTTTTTTCGCCAGCCAAACACGATTCGACCGTGGCGAAACCAAAAATCGGGCCCGACATGTAGCCAGTTGTTACTTCCCTGCGTGAGCGAGAGGTCCGCTTCTAGTTCCGGCAGCGACTGGCGCAGTTGAAGTCGGACATTCTCAAGGACTCTAACCGCCTCATCACGGAGCAGAGTCAAGGAGACTGAAGCGCGGGCATCATGGCCGAACCGGCTCAGGTCGGCATCCTCCCCTCGTAGCTCAAAGGACAGGCGGTCCCCACCGGCGAAGTCCATATCGATCTCGGAGCGACCCTCGACTGCACATTGGGCGGTCGCCCTGGCAACAGCGCATACCCAGAATACTGCGGGAAGCTCGATCGGGCTTCCATCGGCATATTCGGTAAGGCAAGTTCCATCGATCGTGAGATTGACCGGTATCTCGAAATACCGCCACTCGAGCGCATCAGGATCCCGCTCACCGAGGTATTCGTCGCGACCTCGCTCAAGGACTTCCTTGGGTATAGAGTCCGGCCCAAGAACCACACGGTGTCCCAAGGCATTCATCGCCTCATGGCACTCCTTTCCGAATCATCCCTTACCGCGGGCCCGTCATCGGCACCAACGAAATATCGCACATGCTCAGAATCGTCGGCTCGAGCACCGACTGAGCTGGCACCTCGCGACGGGCGATCCTACTGAGGGCGTCGGGGAGTGGCTTCGTTCACCCGGTGTTGGTGCGTTCGGAGCCTTCGCGGTAGGCCTGCTGGGCGGCGCCGATCCAGTCGGTCGACTTCGACCGGATGACAGCGGGCGGGCGCTTCGCGGCGCTGCTCTTGATGATCTCTTCGATGGCAAGGTCCGGCAGGGGTGCCGCGGCCGGCGGCGGGATCGGTGGCGCATCGTGGCCGTTTCCGGCGGGAACGGGCTCGGGCAGGGGTTCGGCTACTTCTTCGGGGATCACCACCTCGGCGCCGAAGCGACCATCGATGTCGCGGAGTTCGTTCACGACGGCTTCGTAGTTGTCCTGGGCGATGACGGCGGTGCGGAAGATCCAGAGGTTCTGGGCCATGCCGAGGACGGCGGGACGCGCCCCGTGCTCGACGCCCTCATTGATAGCCTGCTTCGCATCGACGTAGCCGATCCAGACCGACTGGGCGAGCGCGAGGCGGTTGTTCGCGGTCAGCAACTCCTTCCACGGCTTCTCGGCGATGCCGTAGGCGAGGTCGACGATGCTGAGGCCGCCGAGGATGGTCGCGGGGACCACCTGGCCCATCGCCATGAAGGCCGCCGCACCGATGGCTGACGCGACGAGGATGACGACGAAGAGGATGTTGGTCCAGACGGCGACGACGAAGTTCAGGCGAAGGCGGTCGGCGAGTTGCTGGTAGGCCGAGGTTGCGAGGTCGGTGGTGGAATGGGACGCGGACATGGTCGTACCCGTTACATGGAGGTGGCGGCATTCTAGTACACGGACGCACCCGTAGAAAAGATGTAAGCGTTGACAGGTCGTTGTGACCCTGTGATCGGATGGTGGCTCAGTCCGAAGGTCGCGGGAGACCGTCCCAGCCGATGCGGACCGGCTCTGTCCGCCACGCAATCGTGCCGTCGGCGGAGAAGGTGACGAAGAGGATGGCGCTTTCGTTGGCGATGCCCTCAAAGCCATCGAACACGAAATTGCCGAGGCTGTAGGCGATGACGCCGCCGCCGTAATCTTCGACTTCCTGGAGGACGTGCGGGTGGGTGCCGAGGACCAGGTCCGCACCCGCGTCGATAGTGGCCCTCGCGACCTGGCGCTGGCGGGCCGAAGGCGAACTCCAACCTTCGTTGCCGAAGTGGAAGAACACCACCACGATGTCCGCGTCCTCGCGTGCCCGGGCAACGCCAGCCGCGATTCGGGCTTCGTCGACCCAGGCGATGCCGGGGCTCTCGGCCGTCGCGGTCCAGAGGGTCATGTTGTAGCCAGCTTCGTTCGGCACCTCGGCGAACGAGAGAAACGCCACGCGAACGCCCTCGCGCTCAACCACGACGTGCGCGTAGGCCTCTTCGTCGTTGCGGCCGGCGCCAACGGGGGCGATCCCGGCCTCCTGCAGCGCCTGGACGGTATCGAGCATGGCATCGACGCCGTAATCGAGGGTGTGGTTGTTGGCAAGGGCGAGGACATCGAAGTCCGCGATCGCGAGGCCGCGGGCGGCGAGCGGAGGCGCCCGGAAGGTGTAGCCCTTCGGCTCGGCGCGGCCGCGGTCAGAGATAGCACATTCGAGGTTGCCGACGGTCAGGTCGGTCGCGACGAGCAGGTCTCGCACGTGCTGGAACGGGCCGTCGGGCGTCTCTTCGGTGATCCAGCCGGAGACGCTGCGGGCCAGCATGACGTCGCCGACAGCCGCGAGCGTAATGGGCCAGCGCGGGGCCGGGGTAGGAGTCGGGGCGGGCGTAGGCGTCGAAACGGGCG
>DATBWD010000240.1:0-3391 GCA_036515015.1 Tepidiformaceae bacterium | reverse complement strand
AACACGCCGCGTTAGCTTTGGATTCGGCGTGGAAGCACCTCGTCCGCCGGGACGAAGGCCTGGTGCTCCTGTTCGACCCGCCCTTCGACAAGATGGAGCCGACGCCGGGCTACATCCGCGGCTATCCACCGGGGGTGCGCGAGAACGGCGGCCAGTACACCCATGCCGCCACGTGGCTGGCGATGGCCCTGGCCCGCAGCGGGGACGGACGGCGCGCCGTCGAGGTCCTGCGCATGCTCAACCCCCTCGAGCACGCCCGCGACGTCGACGGGGTCTGGCGCTACGGGGTCGAACCGTACGTCGTCGCCGCCGACGTCTACCACGCCCCGGGCCGCGTCGGGCAGGGTGGCTGGTCGTGGTACACCGGCTCGGCCGCCTGGATGTACCGGGCCTGGGTGGAGGACGTGCTCGGGTTGAAGGTGCACGGCGATACTCTGCGCCTCGACCCGGTCATCCCGCCGGAATGGCCGGGATTCCGCCTCACCTACCGCCACGGTGAAGCGGTCTACGAAATCCAGGTCGAGAACCCGGGCCACGTGACATCGGGCGTCGTCTCCGTGCAGCTGGATGGCCGTCCGATCGAGGACGGGGCGATCCCGCTGGAGCGTGACCTGGTGAAGCACCGGGTCGTCGTGCGGATGAGCGCGGCGGCGTAGGATAACCGCGGAGTGAAGAGACCGTTCGTGATGCCGGGTAGCCCCAGGCTTCAGCCTGGGTCCGCCAACGGCCGAAGGCCTCCGCTGACTTGTCTCACGTCCAGCCCGGCGCCAGTGCCTCAACCTCCCAGGTTCTCCGGTCTCGCTGTCGGTTTCAGATAGGCTATCATTCCCCGCTTCCGGTGGGCGTCGCGCGGTGAGGCGCGGCCCTCCCTCTTCCGTCCAATCTCTAGACAAAGGAAGGTGATCTTTGGCTCATCGAGCCTCTGTCAAGGCGTTCATGATGTTGGTGCTGGCGGCTGTGGCCTGCGGCTTGCCGGCGCAGACCGGCGGGCCGGCGGCAACCGGCGCCAATTTGCCGGCAACGCTGGCCGTCGAACCCACCCCGACGGCCGAACCCGAGCCGCCTCCTCCACCGTCGGATTTCGCCGCCGTGCTCGACGCCGAAGTCGCCGCCGGCGAGATCACGTACGAGGACGGCTTGATCCGCCTGCTGCGCTCGTTCCTGGGCGACCCCGAGGTCACGCTACCCGCTGCGTACGCCGAAGTGGTGACGACGGAAGGCAACAGCATCGTCGAGCGCGCCGAGGACTACATCGCCGGCGGAATGGACGAGGCCGCCAAGGCCGAGATGAATCGGCTGCTCAATCTCATCGTCCCGACGATCGAGCAGCTCGAGGCCTACAGCCGCCCGGCCGAAGCCAACTTCGGCGGCCCCGGCCTGGCGCAGCCGCCCGTCCCACTCGATTGCGCCAATCTGTGGCTGGCCGGGTTCCCGCTGGTGGGCGTGACGACGTATCCGTGCTTCGCCTATGTGCGCAGCACGGTTTCGGGCGCCGCCACCTATACCGTCTACTTCCCGTCCACTTGGACGCTGGACGACCCCCAGCGGCAGTGGTTGGAGCGCGCCCGCCTCGCCGTCGACGACTCGCTGAGCGCTTACAGGATCTACGGGGCGTTCGACGATATCAGCGTCATCTTCAGCATGCTGCCGGGAGCGGGGGCCAATTTCCTTGCCACGACGCATCACTATCTACGCGACCACCGGGAGACTTGCCCGGTGTTGATCTACCCACTGGCGCTCGGCCTGGGCGAGGACGAGTTCAAGCAGACCATCGCCCACGAGATCTTCCACTGCTTCGAGTTCCGCAACTTGCCGGGGCAGATGCAGGTCGATCATGACATCAACATGTGGTGGTCGGAGGCCACGGCCGAGTACTTCAGCAACGTCGTCTACCCCGCGGTGGACTACGAGCACCGCTGGGTGGATACCTTCGACTACAACTCGAAGAACACGCCTCTCCACCGCATGGGTTACGAGAACTTCGGGTTCTTCCAGTTCCTGGCGACCCGCTGGGGCGACAACGCCGTGATCACCTTCCTCGAATCGATGCCGGACTCCGGCGGCTCGGCGGAGCAACTCGAGGAGCTGGCTTCCTGGCCGGGGATGCAGGAGGTCTTCCACAAGTTCGGGCAGGACTACCTCGATTCGTTGATCGCCGATTCGGGCGGCGGTACCATCCCCTTCTCTCCGATGAACGAGCAGGTCTTCAACATCCCGCGCGGCTCCTTCGATGAAGAGATCACCCCCCAGACCTTCGTCCTGGAACGACGCCTGTTGGTCTTTGCCGAGGACACCCGTTTCGATGTCCGGGCCGAGCAGACCGAGGGGGAGGGCAGGGATTCCTCCACGCTCAACGGACGTGGACAGTGGAGGCCCCTGCCGGCCACGGTCAACACCGCCTGCGGCGAAAACCAATACCTGCTCCTGGTCACGAGCGCCGTCGCCGGCGGAGAAACCCCGCTGACCTTCACCCTCGAAACGACCGGCGAAGAGGTCGACCCTGAGGTCGAGTGCGATGCTTGCCTGGTCGGGACGTGGACGCTGGACAACGGGACCTACTTCACCCATCTGGGCGGCTTGTGGCCCCTCGTGGTGGCCGACCTGTCCTCGTTCGGCCTCGACACCGGCGGGGCACAGGTGCAGCTGACCAACGTCTACGGGGGCATGCAGATCACGTTCTACGAGGACGGGACCGCCGACGGAGTCCAACTGGATTGGGGATACGCCGGCGAAGCGACCGGTGAGGATGGAACAGTCCACTCCAAGATGGTCTACAACGGGACCGGCGAAGCACTGTGGCGGATCGAAACGGACGAGGCGGCCGACCAAAATTACGTCTTCTTCGACGATGGTTCGTTCTCCCTGTCCGGCCAGATGACCTTCGAGGTCTTCCCGCTGAGGCCAGTCTTCTTCGGCGAGAGCAATGATTCGGTCTTCCTCTCCTCCCCGCAGCCGTATCTCTGCGACGCCACGGCGCTGACCTACTACGCCGACGATCCGCTCGGGCCGGTCGTTTTCTACCGGGAGATCTTCGAAAGCCCGGAGCCGTGACGTAGCCGGGCGGTTTGAGGATTCCCCTCACCCGACACGCCGTGCGGTCGGAGGATGCGGGGTACGCCAAACGGCCCTCCGAGTGGAGGGCCGTTTGGGAGGCGAGGCGACCGCGCGTCTTCCACGCGGTAGGACATCACGGCACGGTAAGGAAGGCGTCCAGCGGAATCTCGCCTGTCGGTTGGCGGTCTTCTCCCATGCCGACGGCGTCGCAGGCGGTGTAGTCGGTCAGGCTGACGTAGAAGGGGCTGTTGGCCGGGATTTCCAACAACGGAACGGTGATGAAAATCCGATTGCCCTGGACCTCGACCCAGAAACTGGTGTTCGCGTTGGACCGCCA
>DATBWD010000239.1:0-2288 GCA_036515015.1 Tepidiformaceae bacterium | reverse complement strand
CCCTTCCACGATGTCCGCTCCGTCCGGGTTGAGGACGCCGGCCACTGGGTGCACCACGACCAGTTCGACACCTTCATTCGCCTCGTGAAGGAGTTCCTGGCCGAATGAAACCGGTGACCCGCCTCGCGGCCTTCGCCGCCGTCCTGGCCTTCGCCGCCTTTGTCATGGCCGCATGTGGATCGGGCTCCCCAGGGCCGGCGGCCAACACCCAGCCTCGTCCCGGCGAGACCTCGACGCCCGCCGAGCCAACGCAGTCCTCCGTCAACGAACTCGCCGAAGGTCTCAAAAGCGCCTCGCTGCCTGCCGACCTGGCCGACGGGACGTTCTTGGGCAAGCCCGATGCGCCCCTCACGCTCACCGTGTTCGAGGACTTCCTTTGCGGGCACTGCCTGCGGTTCACGGCCCTCGTCGAGCCGATGATCGTCGAGGAATACGTCCTGCCCGGGAAGGTGCGCCTCGAGTTCCGCAACTGGCCGATCCTCGGCCCCACGTCCGTCTCGGCAGCGGCTGCCGCCGAGTGCGCCGCGGGCCAGGACCAGTTCTGGGAATATCAGCGCCAACTCTTCCTCGCCCACCCCCAGGCAGGCGGCGACCGAGACGGCAGCGGCTACAGCCCCCAGAGCCTCCTGGCCTATGCCGCCGCCCTCGATCTCGACCCCGACGAGTTCCTCGCGTGCTTTGCTAGCGAAGAGACCGTCGAGACGCTGCGCGGCAACGCCACTGCCGCTCGCTCGGCCGGGCTCACGGGCACCCCCGCGTTCCTCATCAACGGCGAACCCATCGGCTCAACCCCTGGCTCCCTGGCCGACTGGCGCCAACTCCTCGACGACCGGCTGGACGGGCGCTGACACGCCAACGGCCCCTGCCAATCCGGCAGGGGCCGTCCTTTGATCTAACTCAGACCGCGAGCCTAGCTCGCCACCAGCGACCGGTCTTCCTCCGGCTCCATCCCCTCGAGGATGTCGTCACTGTCAGGGGCCTCCGCGAGGAAGATGTACCCGATCCCGGTCCGCGTCTTCAGGATCTTCGGCTGCGACGGGTCCACTTCCAGCTTCGCACGCAGCCGCGAAATCCAGACCCGCAGGTACTGCAGGTCGTCCCGGTATTCGGGGCCCCACACCTTCGTCAGCAGGTCCGAATTCAGCATCAGCTTGCCCGGGTGGAAGGCCAGTTGCTGCAGCAGCAGCCACTCGGTCCGCGTCAGGCTCAGGGGCTCCCCGCTTCGTTTCACCAGCCGCCGGGTCAGGTCGATCTCCACCTCGCCGGCCCTGACGATCCGCTCCGGCTCGCTGCCCGCGTTGCTTCGCCGCAGCACTGCACGGATGCGCGCACTCAATTCCTCCGGACTGAACGGCTTCACGACATAGTCGTCCGCGCCGAGTTCCAGACCGCGAATCTTCTCCTGCTCTTTGTCACGAGCCGTCACGAAGATGACCGGGACGGGATGGATCTTCTGCATTCGCTTCATCAGTTCCATTCCCGACATCTCCGGCATCATCAGGTCGACGAGCGCGATGTCCGGCTTGTGTTCCTTGAGCAGTTCGAGCGCCGCTTCGCCACTCGTGGCGCTGATGACCTGGAAGCCCTGTGCGCTCAATTCCATTTGCATGAGCCGCAGGATGCCCAGTTCGTCGTCGACAGTTAGTACCAATGGAGCAGTTGTCATTGAACGTTCCCAGTAGTTGAGGTTGCGCCGATCTTAGCTATACCGCCCGGGAAACGAACTAACTGGAATGACGGTAGCTAACAAACTCATGGCAAACTTGGGAGCCCCTGCTTAACGAAAACAACCCCGCACACGTCGCTAAACTTGCCGCATGAAGATCGTCCGAGCGGGGGCCCGTTCCCGGCGCGACTTCCTGCGGCTCGCGGCCGGGGCAGGCGGCCTCGTCGCGATCGGGTGCGGCGGCGAACAACTCCAACCGGCCCCGCTCGTCGCCATCGACAGCACTCCCTCAACTGCTTCCCCGACTTCGGTGCCCGCCGAGCCCTCGCCCACCGCCACGCCCGACCCGCCTCCACCCGCGGGCCGCGAGGTTCGAACGCTGCTCCCCGGCACGCCCTACGAAACTGCGCTCTACATCACCCACAGCGGCCACCGCGGCGTCACCGTGATGGTGCTCGGGGGCGTCCACGGCAACGAACCCGGAGGCTGGCTCGCGGCCGACGCCATCGCCGCCTGGGAGCCGAACGCCGGGAGTCTCCTCGTCATCCCTCGCGCCAACGTCCTCGCCCTCGAAAACTTCGTCCGGACGACCGACGCCCTCGGCGACCTCAACCGGCTCTAC
>DATBWD010000238.1:0-13071 GCA_036515015.1 Tepidiformaceae bacterium | reverse complement strand
TGAGGCAGCGCATTACACTCGCCTGTGAACGGGCCGGCCGGGCCCCGGGCGAGGTCACGCTGGTAGCTGTTTCGAAGACGTGGTCGGCGGACGACGTGGCCAGCGCATGGCATGCGGGACTGCGGGACTTCGGCGAAAACCGGGTGCAGGAAGCACTCCCAAAGATCGAGGACCTTGCGGCGCGAGGACTGAACCCAACGTGGCACCTCGTGGGCCACCTCCAGACGAACAAGGTCAAGGCGGCGGTAAACACGTTTGCTATACTCCACTCCGTCGATTCCGAACGGTTAGTGGAAGCCATTGCGGCGACAGGTCAGCCAACTCGCATCATGATCGAAGTGAATGTTTCCGGTGAGCCGACGAAGTTCGGCCTCGCTCCTGAGGCTCTACCCGCGCTGCTCGGCGTGGCACGAAGCTACCAACATCTCCGGGTAGAGGGTCTAATGACCGTCGCGCCGTTGACTGTCGACCCGCAGGAGGCGCGGCCGGTGTTCCGCCGACTGCGCGAACTCGCCAGGGAACATGGCCTTGCCTCGCTCTCGATGGGCATGACGGACGACTTCGAAATCGCGATCGAAGAGGGCGCGACGCACGTGCGCGTGGGCAGGGCCATCTTCGGGGAGCGCCAAGCATGAAAGTCGCGATTATCGGCGGGGGCGTGATGGGCGAGGCGCTGCTCTGCGCGGCCGTGGAGCGGGGCGTGTTCAAGACTCCGGACATCGTGGTGTGTGAAGTCCTCGAGCACCGCCGGGACCAGTTGCGTGCCGAATACGACGTCGCCGTGACGACCGACTCCACCGAGGCGATGACCGGGGCAGATGTCGTCATTCTCTCGGTGAAGCCGCAGGACATTCGAAGCGTGCGGGGCTCGATGTCGAACGAATCGCTGCTGCTTTCGATCATGGCCGGCGTGCCCATCGCCACTATCCGGCGGGACTTCCAGCATGACTGCATTGTGCGGGTGATGCCGAACACTCCGGTGGCGGCCAACGCCGGGATGAGCGTCTGGACCGCGACCGAGGCGGTGAGTGCCGAGCAGCGCGACCTGGCGCGGGGTCTCCTCGGCGCAATGGGGCGCGAGCTTTTCGTGGACGACGAGCGCAAGCTCGATATGGCGACGGCCGTGAGCGGAAGCGGGCCGGGCTATGTCTTCCTCTTCATCGAGGCAATGATAGAAGGCGGAGTCTCGATTGGGCTGACACGGGCGCAGGCATCCGAGATGGTGCTCCAGACTGTCTTCGGTTCGGCGGTCTTTGCCCAGGAAAGCGGCCGCTCGGCATCGGAGCTGCGGGCGATGGTGACGTCTCCGGCAGGGACGACGGCGGCGGGCATGCTGGAACTGGAACGCTCCGCGGTCCGGGCGGCGATCATCGATGCCATCCGGGCGGCGTATGACCGGGCGCGCGAACTTGGGGAAGGCCTTTGAACGGCACCATCGCGACTGTCTTCTCGGCGTTCCTCTACATCCTGATTTTCGCGATCATCGGCAGGTCGCTCCTGAGCTGGTTTCCGCAGGGGCAGAACAACCAGTTCGCAAGGCTCCTCTTCGATGTGACGGAGCCGCTGCTGGCCCCGGTCCGCAGGCTGCTGCCGAGGACGGGGATCATCGACTTCAGCGCGATGATTGTCATCATCCTGCTCTTCGTGATGATCAACGTGGTCAATACGGCTTCAAGTTAAGGGATGCTGCCCGCAGATGGGCTGTCGTTTGTTATCATGAAAGGGCTCAGAGCCCTGCTTTTCGACGCGGAGTGCGGTCATAAACCCCTACGTTGCCCAGTTCACATTTACGTTCATCCAGATGCTGACCTGGGCGATCATCGCGCGCTCGCTGCTGAGCTGGTTCCCGGTCGACCAGGGGAGCACGATCTACCAGATGCTCTTTCGCGTGACGGAGCCGATCATCGAGCCGATTCGGCGGGTAATGCCCCAGAACGGGATGATCGATCTGAGCCCGCTCGGGGCCATCATCATGCTGATCGTGCTCGGTCAGTTGGTCCTGGGCCTGTCAGAGGTTCCCGCATAGGGTTCTTTCCCTGCCGCAGATGAACGCTCTCGCCTCACGCCATGGCGCATGGGACAATCGCACCGTGGATTCCGATGGAGGCTCTCCGCCCGCAGTGATCGAGGCGGCGGGTATCTCGCTTGCTTATGGTGACCGGCGCGCGCTCGACAACCTGACCCTGGCGGTACCGGCGGGGTCGGTCTTCGGGCTGCTCGGCCCAAATGGCAGCGGCAAAAGCACATTCATTAGCCTGTTGGCCGGGATGGAGAGGCCGCCCTCTGGCGACCTGCGCGTGTTCGGCCGGGAGCCGGCGCCGGCGCTGCGCGCACGAATCGGCACAGTCTTCCAGGAGAATGCGCTCGATCCGCTGATGTCGGTGCGAGAAACGCTTGCCCTCGCGGGGCACCTGTTCGGGCTGAGGGGACGTGTCCTCCATGAGCGAATGGCTGAACTGCTCGACGTGTTCGGGCTCGGCGAACGGTCCGCCGAGAGCATCAGCGCGCTCTCGGGCGGGATGCGGCGGCGGCTAGAAATGGTGCGCGCGTTGCTTCACGACCCTGATTTACTGCTCCTCGACGAACCAACGACCGGTATCGACCCGGACGAGCGCCGCGCGCTCTGGGACGCGCTGTTGCGGAGCGAACGGGGCGCCCGGACCATCCTCCTTGCAACGAACGACCTCGCGGAGGCTGACAGCGTTTGCGATGAAGTGGCGTTTCTGCGGCTCGGCCAGGTGGTCGCCAGCGGCACACCAGAAGCGCTCAAGCGCGGACTGAAGAGGGAGTCGGTACGGCTGACCTGGGACAGCCCCGACGAGGGCGCTCTCGCCACTGTGGCGGGCTGGCCAGACACCGGGGAACTCACCCAGGACAACGGCGAGATCCACATCACGGTGGACGACGCATCGGATTTCGTGCCGCGCCTGTTTGCTCTCGCGCCGCATGCTATCCGGTCCATCCGAATTGAGCAGTCGTCGCTGGAGGACGCGTACTTCCAGCATGTCGGCCGGCGTCCACGGGTGGAGGCGCCGGCGTGAGCGCAACGATGGCCTGGGCGGCGCTGTTCACGCGCGACCTGCGCGCGGTGTCCCGTGCGCGCTCGCAGTTGTATTCGTCGATGTTGACGCCTCTCCTCATCCTCGTATTCCTTGGCAACGGAGTGTCCGAGGGACTGGATCCGGCAGGGCTGCGGGCGGGCAGCTTCACCGCTTACCTCGTGGCCGGCGCCGTTGTGATGACCTCCGTCTTCTCCTCGACCTTCACGAGCGCGTCGTTCTATCGCGATCGGGACACGGGGATGCTGCGGGTGTTCCTTTCGTCGCCCCATTCGCCAAAGGTCATTCTGCTCGGCAAGTCGCTGGCGGGGGTGTTCATCGGGGCCGCGCAGTCGATCGTGGTGCTACTGGTGGCATCTCCGTTCGTGGACTTCTCCTGGCAGTACGGCATCGCGCAGGGCATCCTCATCGCCCTCGCAACGGTAGTGCTGCTGAACGTCATTTTGGGGGGCCTGGGACAGGCACTGGCGTCACGTATCCAGACGATGCAGGGTTTCCACCTGCTCATGAACCTGGCGCTGTTTCCGCTGCTGTTCTTCTCCGGCGCGTTCTACCCGGTAGACAATCTGCCAACATGGCTCGAAGTCCTGGCACGAGTGAACCCGCTCTCATACGCCGTGGACGCCCTCCAACTCGCAGCCTATGCGGAGGACTCCTCCGGGTTCTTCGGCCTCTGGCTGGACTTCCTGGTGATGATTGTGCTGGCCGCGGCGCTGTACCTGCTCGGGTTCACGCGCACACCGCGGTTGACCTGGTCAGGCAAGTAGCGCCGGTACGTCTTTCCGACAAAGAGAAAGGGACCCCTGGAGGGTCCCTTCGTCGTCTGTAGACGGGGCGGCTCAGGCGAGGGAGGCTTTTGCCTGCTCTGCCAGTTGTTCGAAGGCATCGGGGCGGGTCACGGCGAGGTCGGCCAGCGCTTTGCGATCCAATTCGACCCCAGCCAGCTTGAGCCCGTGCATGAAGCGGCTGTAGCTGAGCCCGTGCTGCCGTGAGGCGGCGTTGATGCGCATGATCCAGAGTTCCCGGAAGTCGCTCTTCCGATCCCGGCGGTCGACATAGTTGTACCGCAAGGAGTGGAGCATGCTTTCGGTCGCGCGCTTAATCAGGCGATGGCGCTGCCCGCGGTGTCCCTGGGTAAGGCTCAGAATTTTCTTATGGCGTCGATGTGCCGTGACACCACGTTTCACTCGGCTCATGGGGCGTCCCTTTCGAGAATGACCTTACTGGTCCTGGCCGGCGAGCATGTGCCGGATGCGCTTTTCGTGCGACGGGGCGACTTCGACAGTGCGCCCGAAGAGGACGGTCACCGGCTTCCGCTTCTTGCGGCGGAAGTTATTGCGGCTTCCGTACATCCGCATGATCTTCCCGCCGCCGGTTATGCGGAAGCGGGCGGCGGCGCCTTTGTGCGTCTTGAGCTTGGGCATTCGTCAGTCTCCACGTCTGGCGGCCGATGCGGGCTCCTGTTCGAGCTCCTCCATCTCCGTTGCGTCTTCGTCCTCGTCGTCCTCGCCAACCACCCGAGCGGCGGCGGCGGCGGCAACGACGGCTTCGTCTTCTTCTTCTTCGACCGGTGGTGCCTGGCCGGCGGCGACCGCGGCTGCAGCAGCCCTGGCCTTGGCGGCGATCTTCTTTTTGTCAGGAGCCAGGATGATGGTCATATGGCGGCCTTCGAGCTGCGCATCCTTTTCGAGGATGGCGATGTCTTCGAGGCTGCCGAGGACCCGGTCGAGAAGGTTCTTGCCAATCTGCGGGTGGGTAATTTCGCGCCCGCGGAACATGACCGTGACCTTGACCTTATCTCCCTGCTTCAGCAGCTTGGCCGCCGTCCGCGTCTTGAAGTCGATATCGTGATCGTCGATCTTCGGCTTCATGCGGACTTCGCGAAGCTGCATGTTTACCTGGTGCTTCTTTGCCTCCCGGTCTTTCTTCGACTGTTCGTACTTGTACCGCCCAAAGTCCATGAGGCGGGCGACGGGCGGGCTGGCCTGGGCGGCGACTTCGACGAGGTCGACATCGCGTTCACGGGCCATGGCGATTGCTTCCGCGGTGCGCACCACCCCCACCTGGCGGCCCTCCTCATCGATGAGGCGGACCTCTGGAACCCGGATCCGCTCATTGATCCGCGGTTCAGGTGCTGCTGGCTTTGGTGGTGGCTTTGGTCGTTTCCTCAAACTACTTCCCGGTGAAAATCGAACAAGTCAGGATCATATCATCCACTCCCATAGGTGTATATCCACTTGTCTCGCCGGAGCTTACCATCTTGAGCATGACAACGATCTCCACGGCGGTTGTACTGGCCGCCGGACTGGGCACGCGGCTCCTTCCGGCGACGAAGGCAGTGCCCAAAGAGATGCTGCCAGTGCTGGAGAAGCCGCTCATCCAGTACGCGGTCGAAGAGGCCGTCGCCGCGGGGATCACCGACATTATTTTTGTGGTGGCCGAGGGGAAGGAAGCGATCACCGAGCACTTCGGCAACCTGACGCGTGTGGAAGCCTACGCGCGGGAAAAAGGGGACACGGGGCTGCTCGAGCAGGTTCAGCATCCGAGCCGGCTCGCGCGTTACGAGTATGTGCTCCAGGACCGGCCGCTGGGGATCGCCCATGCGGTCGCCTGCGCGAGGGAGTTCGTCGAGGGCCAGGCGTTTGCCCTTATCTTCCCGGACGACCTCATCCTTTCCGAACAGCCCTGCATCGGCCAGCTGATTGGCGCTTACGAGTTGTGTGGAGGCAGCGTGATCGCGGTTGAGGAGGTGCAGGAAGCGGACATACCGAGCTACGGCATCGTCCACCCTGCCGACGACCGAAACCCGGCGCGGCTCAAGGGGCTGCTGGAGAAGCCGGCGGTCGCCGATGCGCCCTCGAATCTCGGGATCGTCGGCAGGTACGTTCTCAGCGCCAGCATCTTCGAACACATCGATCGACTTCAGCCCGGTAAGAACGGCGAACTGCAGCTGACCGACGCGCTCGCAAGCCAGCTCGCAGCGGGAGAACCGGTATGCTCGTACCGGTACGAGGGCGTCCGCTACGATACCGGCAGGCCAATCGGTCTGCTGGTGGCATCGCTCGCAGTCGCCCTCCAGCGCGAGGACCTGAGGCGGCCGTTGCTGGAGCGGCTCGTACCGATGCTGGAAACCGGAGCTGGCTACTGATGCGCGTCCTGGCGATTGGCTATCCACTGCCCAACGTGGACATCGACAACTACAACGTCCTGACCGCCCCGAGTTACTTCGACTACGAGGCGATGATCATCGACCCGGCGAGCATCACCAAGATCGTGGGGCAGGTGGTGGACGAGGGGCAGTTGTTCGAAGCGCACGACGGGCGTTCGATCGTCAACGCGCAGTCGACGGCATCGGCCGTCTCGATTGCCGACCAGGTGCGGCGCCGCACGGAGGAGACGCAACGGCTGCTGGAGGCGGGTGGCACCGTCCTCGTCATGGGCCGTCCGAACGCCATCGTGAGCGGCGTCGTGGGGTTCGAGGGGTGCGACCGTTACAGCTGGCTGCCGGCCCCGGCCGGGCTTTCGTGGGGGCCGCCGTTCTTGCGAGCCGCGGAGGGTAAGACGGTGAGGGTCGCCGACGAACGTCATCCTCTCGCGGCGGTACTGCGCAATTTTCGTTCGGAAGTGGCCTACCGCGCGGTCTTCGATGAGCGACAACCAGCCGTGCGGCAATTCGGCCATGTGTTCGCCATGGGGGGCGCCCGCGCGACCACCGGGATCGAATTCTCGGTGCTGTCCGGCCGGGTAATCTTCTTCCCGGCGCTGAGCGATAGTGTCGGATCCATCCGCAGTTCCCTTGCCGAAGCGCTGGTGAGGGCGGTGCGTCAGCTTGCGGGAGCGGAGGTCGGCGAGCCGGCGCCAGGGTGGGTCCGCAGCTTTGCCCTTCCCGGGCTGGAACAGATCGAAGCGGAAGTGGAGGAGGCGGAGTCGGCGGTGAGCGACGCCACCGCGCGCATGGAAGCCGTCCGCGAGCGTCACGACCAGATAGCCTCGCATCGGCGGTTGTTGTGGGCTGAAGGGACGGCATTCGGCAACGCTGTCCAGGACGCGCTCCGCCTGCTGGGGTTCACCATCGTGACGGCCGCCGGGGAACCACTGGTCATCGAAGACGAGGGGCGCCAGGCGATGGTCGAGACGGAGAGCAACAAGGAGCAGGTGGTCGAGTGGCCGTATGTCAGGCTTCAGAGGCGGCTCGAAGAGAAGTTGCTCAAGACGAGCGAGCGGCCGGCCGGCATCGTGGTGGTGAACGGTCGCCGAACGGAGGCGCCGGACCAGCGGAAGGAGCAGTACACCGAGGCGCTGCGGATCGCGTGCGAGAACTACCGGTACTGCCTGGTAACAGGGGAGACGCTCTTCGCCCTCGTCCAGCGAGCACTGGGCGGCCCCGACGACGCGACCCTCACCGGCATTCGCCGCCATCTCCTTGGTACACCTGGCCTCCTGACAGCCGAGGAGGCACTCGGCGAGGTCGGCGAGAACAAGGACGCAGGCCCGATCTTCTGAGAGCCTGGTCGGCGGTTGCGCGACCGGGCCACCGTTCGTGTAGACTGCCGCGCATGGTGAAGGTAACCCGTCCAGACGAGCGCGACCCGGGGACGACCCAGACCCCCGGCATGCGGCGAGAGGCTGCCATTTCAGGCCAACTGAGCGGTTCCGAGGGGCTGTGGATGGGTATCGGGATGAACGCGGCGGGAGCGGTATCGGGAGTGCACCACCACGGCGAGAGCGAATCCGGGATCTACGTCCTGAAGGGGCGCATCCGGTTCCGATGGGGCGACAACCTCGAGCACGTTATCGACACCGAACCGGGAGACTTCGTCTTCGTCCCGCCGTTTGAGGTCCACATGGAGGAGAACCTCGACCCGGACAACCCGGCAGAGTTCGTGCTGGCCCGCAACACGATGGAAGGGATCGTCGTGAACGTCCCGTATCCCCGGTCCCGCACCGGCGGTTAGCCGGCAGTCAGGCCTCGGGGAACGTCACACAGGTCGTCGTGCTTTCGATGCCGTCGACCGTGCGGATGTGGCGGCTGATGACGGCCGGGACATCGGTGAGGGTGGGAACGTCGATGACGGCCACGATGTCGTAGGGGCCCATCACCTGGTGAACCTCGGTGATGCCCTCGACGGCCTTGAGGTGGTCGTAGACCTCCTGGGTCTTGGCGGGGTCGACAACGATGAGAACGAAGGCCTTGATGGAGGCTGCCATGGACGTACCTACTCCTCACGCAGCCGCAGGACGGCCATGAACGCCTCCTGCGGGATTTCGACATTCCCGACCCGTTTCATGCGCTTCTTCCCTTCCGCCT
This sequence comes from Tepidiformaceae bacterium, assembly GCA_036515015.1. Lineage (GTDB taxonomy): Bacteria > Chloroflexota > Dehalococcoidia > Tepidiformales > Tepidiformaceae > DATBWD01. The sequence goes on along the minus strand of DATBWD010000238.1, from coordinate 4,704 downwards.
GCTTTTCGAGGAGCTTTCGCTTCCGCGTGATGTCTCCGCCGTAGCATTTGGCGAGGACGTTCTTGCGCATGGCGCGGATCGTTTCGCGGGCGATGATACGTCCCCCGACGGCTGCCTGCAGGGGGACATCGAACATTTGCCGGGGGATGAGGTCCTTCAGCTTGGCGACGAGGGTCCGGCCTTCACGGGCGGCATTGGCGCTGTGCGTGATGAGTGAAAGGGCATCGACCGGTACGCCATTGACGAGGATGTCGACCTTCACCAGGCTGGCCGGCCGGTATTCGCTGATCTGGTAGTCGAGGCTCGCATAGCCGCTCGTGCCGCTCTTCAGGTTGTCGTAGAAGTCGACCAGGATCTCGGCCATCGGGATGTCGTATTCGAGGAGCACCCGGGCCTCGCCAGGGGCAAGTTCGCTCTCGGGCTCGAGGTATTCCATTCGCAAGAACTCGCCGCGGCGGGTGGTGACGAGTTCCATCACCTGGCCGATGTAGCGGCTGGGAGTGATGACATCGATCTTGGCCCATGGCTCGCGAATCTGCTCGATCCGGGAGGGGTCGGGGAGGTCGGCAGGGTTGTCGACGACGATCTCTTCGCCCCGGCTTGTAGTGACCTCGTACTCGACGCTCGGGGCGGTGGTGAGGAGACTCAGCCCGTACTCACGTTCGAGGCGTTCGCCGACGATTTCGAGGTGGAGCAGGCCGAGGAAGCCACAACGGAACCCGAACCCGAGTGCTATCGAGGATTCGGGTTCGTACACGAGTGAGGCGTCGTTGAGGCTGAGCTTGGATAGAGCTTCGCGAAGTTCCTGGTACTGGTCGGATTCGGTGGGGTAGATGCCTGCGAAGACCATCGGCTTGGCGCGGCGGTAGCCAGGCAGCGCCTCGAGGGCGGGGTTTGCGTTGCGCGTAATGGTGTCGCCCACGCGGCAGTCGGCGACGTCCTTGAGACCGGTGGCGACGTAGCCTACCTCGCCGCAGGCGAGTCCCGGGAGCGGACGCATGGCCGGGCTGAAGATCCCGAACTCGAGTGGCTCGAAGACAACCTCGGTCTGCATCAGGCGGAGGTCGCTGCGGCCTTCCATTGAGCCCTGGAACACGCGCACATGGGCGAGCACCCCTTTGTAGGCGTCGTATTTGCTGTCGAAGATGAGCGCTTCGAGCGGCCTGGCAGGATCACCGGAGGGAGGCGGGATGCGCTGGTACACCGCCTCGAGGACCTCGTCGACGCCTTCTCCTTCCTTCGCGCTCGCGAGGATGATCTCGTCGCGAGAGAAACCGATGACGCGTTCGAGTTCGGCCGCAACGCGCTCTGGTTCGGCGTGGGGCAGATCGATCTTGTTGAGGACGGGGATGAGCTTGAGGTCCTGGTTCATCGCCAGGTAGACGTTCGCGAGGGTCTGCGCCTCTATGCCCTGGGACGCATCAACGACGAGCAGCGCCCCCTCGCAGGCGGCGAGGCTTCGCGAGACTTCGTAGGTGAAGTCGACGTGCCCGGGTGTGTCGATGAGGTTGTACTCGTACTCCGTGCCGTCTGCGGCTTTGTAGGACATGCGCGCAGCGGCCGCCTTGATGGTGATGCCTTTTTCGCGCTCGAGGTCCATCGTATCGAGCAACTGGGCGGCCATATCTCGATGACTGACGGTGCCGGTGCGTTCGAGCAAGCGGTCAGCGAGGGTGGACTTGCCGTGGTCGATGTGCGCGATGATGCAGAAGTTGCGTATGTGGGACTGGTCCACAATCTCCAGTTTAGGGGGAACAGTCGTAAGACACCTTGCAGCCTCCCGTCATGCGAACGCGTGCGGTGAAGTACGATAGGCTCGCAAGGAGCGTCCACCGGGTACCTGGATGTTCGAAGGCTTCTCCCAGCGACAAGTGCTTATCCGCAACGTGCGGATCAATATCCGAATTGGCGGTGACGGGCCGCCACTTCTCCTCCTGCACGGCTATCCCCAGACACACGCAGCGTGGCACAAGATTGCCCCGGCACTTGCCGAACGCTTCACGGTGGTATGCAGCGACCTCCGCGGGTACGGCGGCAGCGACAGGCCCCGAAGCGACCCGGAGCACCGGTCGTACTCCAAACGGGCCATGGCGGAGGACCAGGTAGCGGTCATGCGATCGCTGGGCTTCATGCAGTTTGCCGTCGCCGGCCACGATCGCGGCGCCCGTGTGGGTCACAGGATGGCATTGGACCACGCCGACTGCGTCACCCGCCTGGCTGTCCTCGACGTGGTGCCGACGCTTCACGCGTGGGAACACATGGACCGGCAGGTTGCGATGGCGGATTTCCACTGGCTATTTCTTGCACAGCCGGACGACCTGCCGGAGATGCTCATCGGCTCGACACCCGGGAAGTACCTCGAGTGGATCCTGTCGCACTGGAACGCGACACCGGGTGCGATCCCGCAGCATCTGCTCTCCGAGTACCGGCGGGGGTTCGATGCGGGGATGATCCACGCCAGTTGTGAGGACTACCGGGCCAGCGCGACCATCGACCTCAAGCACGACCGTGCGGACCTCGAGAGGAAGCTCCAATGCCCGGTGCTCGCGCTCTGGAGTGAGAGCGGGACCGGCGCGATGTTCGACGTGCTCGCGGCGTGGCGAGAGCGGGCCACCGACGTTCGGGGCCGGGCGCTGGACTGCGGCCACTTCCTCCCCGAGGAGCGGCCCGACGAGGTCATCCTGGAGTTGCGGAAGTTCCTCAGCGAGGGGTGAGCGCGGGCGGCTGTAAGACCGGCGCGTGGTACCCTTTTCGTATCCAAATTGACCAAGGATCGGAGACTACATGGCCCGCAAGAAGGTCACCATCGTCGGCGCAGGCATGACCGGTGGGGCGATGGCCCAACGCCTGATCGAACGGGGGATTTGCGATGTCGTCCTGCAGGACGACCCGCAGTTCGCCGGCACGATGCACCACGGGAAAGCGCTGGACGAGTCGCAGGCAGCGTCGTGGGAGGGGTTCGCGACGCGGATCTGGGCGACAGATGGGTGGGATGACACCGCGAACTCCGATGTCGTGGTGGTCACGGCGGGGGCGCCGCGCAAGCCCGGCATGAGCCGGGAAGAACTACTTAACGGAAACGCGGAAATCGTGAAGGCCAAGGTCGCGGAAGCGGCAAAGCATTCGCCCAATGCCGTGCTCATCATCTTTTCGAACCCCATGGATGCCATGTGCCACGTGGCGATGAAGGCGAGCGGATTTCCGCGCGAGCGCGTCATCGGCCAGGGCGGCGCGCTCGACAGCGCCCGCTACCGCTACTTCGTCGGGGAAGCGGTCGGAGTGCCGCCTATCGACGTTCACGGTTATGTCATCGGCGGGCACACGGACACCACCATGGTGCCCGTGGTCTCACAGACCCGCATCGGCGGCGTGCCGCTGACCGACCTGCTGCCGGCAGACAAGGTGCAGGCGGTGGTTGCGCGGGCGATGCGCGGTGGGGCCGAGATTGGTGAACTGCTGAAGACAGGCAGTGCCTACTACGCGCCCTCGGCAGGCACCATCGCGATGGTCGAATCAGTCTTGATGGACCAGCGACGCCTCATGGCGTGCTCCGTCTACCACCAGGGCGAATACGGCATCAAGGACGTGTTCTCGGGCACCGTTTGCCAGCTTGGCGAGGGTGGCATCCAGCGGACGTTCGAGCTGCCGCTGACCGACGAAGAGCGGCAGAAGGTGGTCGCGGCCGCCGAGGCAACGAAGGAACTGGTCAAGCTGATTACCGTCTGACCGACCCCGCGGGGCTCCGCGCTACCCCAGTGCCGCGCGGAGCTCCTTTGCGGCAGCACGGACGCGTGCCGGGGCCGTGCCTCCCGGGATGTCGCGAGCCGCAAGGGCGGTGTCGACATCAAGGTCGAGGATGTCGCGCTCGAAAAGGGTGCTGGCCTCGCGATAGACAGCGAGGGGCAGTTTGTTCAATTCGCAGGCGCGTCGCTCACACTCGCGGACCAGTCCCCCAACGACCGCATGCGCTTCGCGAAACGGCATCCCCTTGCGGACGAGGTAGTCGGCAACGTCGGTCGCCAGCGAGAAGCTCTCGCCGGCACGGGCGCGCATATGTTCGAGTTGGAATTCGAGGGCAGGCAGCATGGCAGCGAAGATCGTCAGCGTGGGGATCACGACGGCGGTCGCGCCGAAGACTGCCGCCTTGTCCTCCTGGAGATCGCGGTTGTAGGCGAGCGGCTGACCCTTGAGGTTGGCGAGGATGTTCACCAGTTCGCCATAGACGCGCCCCGTGCGGCCTCGCGCCAGTTCTGCGACATCGGCGTTCTTCTTCTGGGGCATGATGCTGGAGCCCGTAGCAAAGGCGTCGGGCAGCCTGACGAACCCGAACTCCGCCGACGCCCAGAGGACGATCTCTTCGGCCAGCCGGGAGAGGTGCATCTGGGTGATGGCGCAGGCGGCCAGGTACTCCGCCACGAAGTCGCGGTCGGCGGTAGCGTCGATGCTGTTGCGAGAGACGGAATCGAAGCCGAGTTCGCGGGCCACCATTTCTCGATCCAGCGGATAGGGCGAGCCGGCGAGCGCCCCGGAGCCAAGGGGCATCACGTTCAGGCGGCGGCGACAGTCGCTGAAGCGCTCGCGGTCGCGGAAGAGCATTTCGCCGTAGGCGAGCAAATGGTGGCCCAGCGTGATCGGCTGAGCGCGTTGAAGGTGCGTGTAGCCCGGCATCGGGTCGGCGGCGTGTTCTTCCCCGAGGTCGCAGAT
>DATBWD010000237.1:0-11111 GCA_036515015.1 Tepidiformaceae bacterium | reverse complement strand
CGGTGTTGGCCTGGACGTGCGACCGCCAGATGCTGAGGCGCTGACCGCGGTACTGGACGAAGGCGCCAGGCCAGGGGTCGTAGGCGCGGACGGCGCGCGCGGCCTCGACGGCGGTCATGCTGGAACTGAGCCAACCATCTTCCTTGCGGATGAGGGAGCAGTAGGTGGCGAGGGAATCGTCCTGCGGGACGGCCGGGAGGTCGCCGTCGTACCAGCCGGGGAGGGTATCGATGAGCGTGCGCGCGCCACGGGCGGCGAGGCGGGGCTCGAGTGTGCCGGTGGTGTCTTGAGGGCGGATTTCCTCGACGGCAGTCGCGATAACAGGGCCCGCGTCCATTTCGGGGGCCATCTCCATGATGGAAACGCCGGTCTTGTCGTCGCCGGCAAGGATGGCGGCGGCGATGGGGGAGGCACCACGCCAGCGCGGCAGCAGGGACGCATGGACGTTGATGGCGCCACGCGAGGGTATGGCGAGGACTGCGCGAGGCAATATCCGGCCGTAGGCGGCGACGACGAAGAGGTCCGGTTCGAGGGCTCGGAGGCGCTCACGGACAGACTCGTCTTTCAGGGTCTCGGGCTGGAGGATCTCGAGGCCGTGGCGGAGGGCTGCGACCTTGACTTCGGGTTGGCGGACGGCTCCACCGCGCCCTGCCGGGCGGTCGGGCTGGGTGACGACCGCGACGAGGTTGTAGCCGGCTTCGACCAGCGCTTCGAGTGAGGGGACGGCGAAGGCGGGCGAACCCATGAAGACGACGCGAGTGCCTTCCGGTTTCATGCGGGCACGACCGTGACCGGGGTCCCCCGGGTGAGGCCGAGCGTTCGAGCAGCGTCACCCTGGTTGATGGTGATACCGAGGAAGCCGCTGCTGTCGATGTAGCAGGCGGGCACGCCGGGCGACGCCTCGCCGAAGGTGCGGGCGAAAGCCTCGATGCGGCATTCGCCGGCCTGGATCGTGTACGAAGCTGGCAGCTGCGACGAGCGGACCGTGCTTATCGCATTGCCGAAGTGGTCCACGTGGATTATGTAGCCTTCGAGGCGACCTGATTCTTCCTCGCGGGCACAGAAGGGAGGGAGCAGGACCGGATCGGAAACGGACGGGCCAAGGCGATCGAGTTCGACTCCGGAGGCGAGGTGGGCGGCCGCGGGGCCGAAGATGTCACGGGCGTGAAAGGTCGGGGAGACCGGGTCACGCCGGAACTCAGCGGCCTGCAACTCGACTGCCGTCCACGACTGGCGCAGCGCGGGCGAGAGGATGCCGTTATCGGGGCCGACGAACAGGCGGCCGCCGCTGCTGACAGCAAGTCCCCTGCGGGCTGTCCCGACGCCCGGGTCGACCACCGCGAAGACGACGGCGCCGGCGGGAAGGGCGGGGAGTGCGGTTTCGAGCAACCAGGCCCCGTGGTCAACAGCAAAGGGGTCGGCGTGATGGGTCAGGTCGAGGATGGGGGCGCCCGAGGCGATGCCGGAGATGACAGCCCTGACCTGGCCCACGTGGTGGTCGCGGGTCCCGAAGTCAGTGAGGAGGAAGATCGGTCTCGTCAACGTCTCCAGGTGTGGATATCGGCGAACCGCTGGGAGGCGGTGAAGAGGACGGCGGTGCGGACGCCATCGATGGCATCGGACTGGATGTATACGTATTCAGGATAGAGGAGGATGACGCTGGGCGTCAGGTCCTGCCAGACTTCCTGGAATTGGCGATAGGCGTCGGCCCGGACCACGGGGTCGTGGTTTGTGCGGCCCCGAGCGATGAGGCTGTCGGCGACGATGTCCTGGAAGTTCGCGAGGTTGAGGGCAGCGGTACCCATCTGGGAACTGTGCCAGCCGTAGTAGGGGTCGGGGTCGGGGCCCTGGTCCCAGCCGGCGATGGCTGCATCGTATTTCCGTTCCTGGAGGAAGTCGCGGCGGAGGACGGCGAAGGTGGTGCTGGCGACGGTGGCCCGGATGCCCACGGTTTCGAGTTGGTGGGCTATCTCGCCGGCGAGAGCGACGCGCTGGGGGTCGTTATCGGTGCGGATGGTGAAGCGGAACTCGGCGCCCTGCCTCGCGAGCACGCCGCTGCCGGCGAGGGGGCGCCACCCGGCTTCTTCGAGCAATTGGCGTGCCTCGTCGCGGCGTGCCTCGATGGCGTCATAGCGGTCCGCGTAGGCCCAGGTATCCGGGGCGACGGGCGAACTCGAGGGGCGGCCGATGCCGGCAAAGATCTTATTTACGATTTCCTGGCGGTCGAGCGTGAGTGAGATGGCGCGGCGGACGCGCTCGTCCTGGAAGTAGGCGGCGTGGTCGTTATTCAGGTAGAGGATGATCTGGACGTCTCTTTCGGGACGAAGGATCGTGACGTCCTTGATCTTCTGAAAGTCGGCGAGTTGGGATTCGGTGACGGAGTCGCGGATGAGGAGGCCATCGAGTTCGCCGGCCTCCATCGACCGGAGGGCGCTGGGATAGTCGGCAAAGAAGCGAACGCGAAGGGTCGAAATATTCGGAGCGCCGAGGTGGTAGGAGGTGTTGGCGGAAAGCACAGCCTGCCGCGATTCGAGGGACTGGAGCCGGTAGGGGCCGGAGCCGACCGGCGCGGAGTTGAAGGGCGCATCCATGAGTTCGGCCACCGAGAGTTCGCCGAGGAGGTGCTCGGGAAGGATGCCCTGGGTGGCATTGCGGGCGAGGAACGGCGCGTAAGGTTCGGGCAGGCGGACGACAACGGTGGCGTCGTCGGGTGTTTCGATTTCCATGCCGAGCCAGGCCTCGGCGAGTGCCGGGTCGCCGGGGAAAGCGGGATCGAGGAGGGTCTGGATGGTGAAGCTGACGTCGCGGGAGGTGAGGGGTTCGCCGTCGTGCCAGCGGAGGTCCTTCCGGAGCTTAAAGGTGTAGGCAAGGCCGCGATCGTCGATTTCCCACGACTCGGCGAGGTCTGGGAGGACTTGGCCGTCGGGGCCGAGGCGTGTAAGCCCGGAGAAGATCAGGTGGGAGAGGTCATCGTCGACCTCGTTGGTGCTGGCGAAGAAGGGGCTGATGCGGAGCCAGGTGCCGGCGACGCCTTCGGTATAGGTGAAGCCGCCCGGGAGCACGCGGCCGTTGCCTTCGTCGTGGCGGAGGGAAATGACGACGAATGCGGCGAGGGCCGCAGCCGCGAGGACGGCGCCAACGATGAGCGTGCGGCGATAGACGTGTGAGGGCTGGCTCATCGGCCCTGCTACTGGGAGGTAACGCTCAGGAATGAGATGAAAATGAAGATGATGGTAAGGAGGATCGTCGCCTGGAAGAGCGTGCGTTCGAGGCCGCGCTTGGTGCGATAGACGGAGCCACCGGACATACCTCCGAGGGCAGCGCCGAAGCCGGACCCCTTCACCTGGAGGAGGATCACGGCGATGAGGACGACGGAGATGACAATCTGGAGGAGGTTGAGAAACGACATTTGCTACCGCGTGAGGAGAACTGACTGCTCGGCCGGCTGGCGCCCGTTACCGGCAGCGATGGAATCCCGTTCATAGTACAAACGCACGACGGTAGCGGCGAGTTTTTGCGGATCGTGGCGGTAACGGTTCTCTTCGGCAACGACGTCGGCCTCGACGAGCAACACGGAGCCGAGGCCTCCAGAGCCGGAGCCGTTGACCGAAACGGGTGTCGACTGCCACGCCTCGGGCAACTCGGAGGTGAGGTTGTTGTTGGCGATGACGGCCTGGACAAGGCCCTCGCCGACGTGGCGTTCGACAGCTTCCAGGTGGTCGGTGACGGTGAAGCCGTCGGTCTCGCCGTGCTGGGTAGCAACGTTGCAGATGAAGACGCGGGTCGCGGAGGTGGCGGAGAGCGCCTTCTTGATGCCGGTGACGAGCAGGTTCGGCATGACGCTCGTGTAGAGGCTGCCGGGGCCGATGACGACGAGGTCGGCATCGAGTATGGCGCGGACAGCGTCCGGGTGGGCTTCGACGTTCGGGGGGTTGAGGAAGAGTTCGCGGATGGCGGAGCCACGCTCAGTGATGTTGTGTTCGCCGTGGACAAGCTCGTCTTCGTTGGTGCGGGCGCTCAGGGTCACATCCTCGAGGGTCGAGGGGAGGATATTGCCGCGGACGTTGAGGACCCGGCCCGTTTCGTGGATGGCGGTTTCGAAGTTCCCGGTGACTTCGGCCATGGCGACGATGAAGAGATTGCCGAAGGAGTGTCCTTCGAGGCCGGTGCCTTCCTGGAAGCGGTACTGGAAGAGGCGGGTCATGAGGGGTTCGGCCTCGGCCAGGGCGGCAATGCACTGGCGGAGGTCACCGGGGGCGACGACGCCGAACTCCTGGCGGAGGCGGCCGGTGCTGCCGCCGTCGTCGGCGACGGTCACGATGGCGGTGAGGTTGCTGGTATAGGCCTTGAGCCCGCGAAGGAGCATGGAGAGGCCGGTGCCACCGCCGATGGCGACGATCTTGGGCCCGCGGCCGAGGATGCGCTTGTTGTAGATCGTGTCGGCCATGCTCGTGTCGCGGTCGGGGCGGACGAAAGCGAAGAGGAGCGACTCATTCAGCTTCCAGATCGCTATCCCGACGGTAGTCAGGGACAGCCCCATGAAGAGGAGACCACGACCCCACCGGGGGATGAACTGGAGGGTGAGGTAGTAGAAGATGCCGGGCAATGTGTAGGTGAGGTAGGCCTCGCGGAGGACGTAGGCGATGCCGAGGCCCATGAGGCAGACGCCGAAAAGCAGGAGGACGAGCCACCGCTTGATGTGCATGCCCGGGTAGAGCCACTTCACCACACTGTGCTCGCGGATCTGTCGGAACGTCATACGAGGTCACTATACCACTGGCGGGCGATATGGATAGGGCAGGTAAACATTTCTACTGAAGCTCCCGAGAAAGCAGATCCTGGACGACCTGGGGGTTTGCGCGACCACGGGTCTCGCGCATGACCTGGCCGATGAGGAACTTGACGGCAGCGTCCTTGCCGGCGCGATAGTCGGCGACCGCTTTTTCGTTGGATGCGATGACGTTGCGAACGACCACGGTGAGTTCGTCGGCGCCGCTAATCTGGGCGAGGCCAGAGGATTCGATGATCTCGGCCGCCGGGCGGCCGCTGCGGGCCATTTCTTCGAAGACTTCCTTGGCGACGTTGGCGGTCACCTTGCCGTTTTCGGCGATGCGGATGAGGCCGGCAAGGTCTGCGGGCCGGACGGGAAGGTCGCTGATATCGCGGCCGGTGGCGTTCGTCCAGCGGCCAACTTCGCCGATGACCCAGTTAGCGGCGAGCTTGGCGGAACGGGGGGCATCGAGGGCGAGTTCGTTCATCACCTGTTCGAAGTAGTCGGCACGTTCGCGCGAGTCCGTGAGGGTCACGGCCTCGTGCTGGGTGAGGCCAAGTTCGAGAAAGCGGCGTTTACGCGCCTCCGGCAGTTCGGGGAGGCGTGCCCTGAGGCCCTCGACGAACTCGCGGCTGAGCCGCAGGGGCGGGAGGTCGGGCTCGGGGAAGTAGCGGTAGTCGTGGGCGTATTCCTTGGAGCGCTGGCTTACGGTCTCGGCGCGTTCATCGACCCAGCCACGGGTCTCCTGGGGGATTGAGCCGCCGGATTCGAGGACAGCAGCCTGCCTGTGCTGCTCGAAGACGAGCGCGTCGTGGACGGCCCGGAAGCTGTTCATGTTCTTGACTTCGACCTTGGAGCCGAGGGTGGACGAACCGCGCGGCCGCAGGCTGACGTTGGCATCGCAGCGGAAGTTGCCTTCTTCCATGTTGGCTTCGCTGACGCCGATGTAGCGGAGGACCTGGCGAAGCCGCACGAGGTATTCGCGAGCCTGGGCGGGGCTGCGCATGTCGGGCTCGCTGACGATTTCCATGAGCGGAGTGCCTGCGCGGTTGACGTCGACGAGGCTGTAGGGCTCGCCGGTCGCGGCGTCGACGCGGTGGACGAGGCGAGCGGTGTCCTCTTCCATGTGTACGCGCGTGATGCCGACGCGGATGACCTGGCCTTCGGCTTCGACCTCGACCCAGCCGTCCTTGCAGACGGGGAGGTCAAACTGCGAGACCTGGTATCCCTTCATGAGGTCGGGGTAGTGGTAGTTCTTGCGGTCGAACTTGCTGAATTCGGCGATCTGGCAGTTGAGTGCCAGGCCGGTCATGACGATGTACTCGATGGCCTGCTGGTTGATGACGGGGAGGACGCCGGGCAGCCCCAGGCACACAGGGCAGACGTGGGTGTTCGGCTCTGCGCCGGAGTAATCGGCGCTGCAGCCGCAAAACATCTTGCTGCGAGTGACCAGTTGGGAGTGGACTTCGAGCCCGATGACCGTCTCGAAGTCGGTTGCAATGGCGGTCAAGTAGTCATCCTCCGCCGCCCGAGGCCGCTGCGTCGAGTATAGGCAGGCGCTCCGGCACGAACAACGCGCGGAGGCCGTGTGAGATCGGACTGTTATGCAACCGGAAATGTTCCAGCGGGGACTAGCTCACGACGTTTATGTGGGGCCGACCTTCTGTTACGCGACCGATGAGCGAGAGATGCTCATCGTCGTGGAAGAAGGCGGCTTCGAGGGAGGCTGCGCGGTCGGGACCACAGGCGATGAGGAGGCCCCCGGAGGTCTGGGGATCGTAGAGGAGGGCGGCAAGGTGGGGCGGGATCTGCTCGTCGATGGACACGTGGGGCGCCGCCCAGTCGCGGTTACGGCCTTCGCCGCCGGTATGCCCGCCAGCCGCCGACGATTCGAGGGCGCCAGGCAGGAGAGGGACGGCGTTCGCGTCGATGGTGGCGGCGACGCCTGAACGATCGACCATCTCCCAGAGATGCCCGAGGAGGCCGAAGCCTGTGACGTCGGTCGCCGCAGTCACGCCGGCTTCGCGGGCGAGGTGGGCCGGGTGGCGATTGAGGCGAAGCATGGAGGCGATGGCGCCGGTCATCCAGCGTTCGGACTCGGGGTGGGTTCCACGGGAGGCGATGATGACGCCGGTGCCGAGGGGCTTCGTGAGATAGAGGTGGTCGCCCGGCCGGAGACCCGCTTTCGAGAAGAGCCGACCGGGGTGGACCAGGCCGAGCACGCTGAGGCCGTACTTCGGTTCGTCGTCCCAGATGGTGTGGCCGCCGGCGATGACGCCACCGGCCTCAAGCACCTTATCGGCGCCTCCGCGGAGGATCTCGGTCTGGACCTTTGGGGGGAGACTTTCGGGGAATGCGGCGATGTTGAGTGCGAGGACGACTTCGCCACCCATGGCGAAGACATCCGACATGGCATTGGCGGCCGCGATGGCCCCGTAGGTGTAGGGGTCGTCGACGAGGGGTGCGAAGAAGTCAAGCGTAGCCACGACCGCGGTCGTTTCGTTGATGCGAAAGACGGCGGCGTCGTCGGGGACCGCGAGCCCGACGAGGACGTCGGGGTGGTCCTCGACCTTGAACTGACCAGCGAGCGGCGACAGAACCTGTGCCAGGGCCTCGGGCCCAGCCTTAGAGGCTCAACCGCCGCAGCGAGTCAGATCGGTAAGCCGGATCTCCTCACGTGTCATTGGGGTATCGTACCGCAGGGTCGTCGGGTGTTCGCGCGGAGCCGGGTAGAATCGGCCGAGATGGCGGCACGGACACCCGGGCAAGCAGCGAGCGGCGCAGGTGGGAGGGCGAAGGCACTCCCGCCGCCGGTCATCATGGCGCGGCTTTCAGAGGTCTACGGGTGGCCTGAGCCGATGCCGCATGGGGACCCGCTGGCCGAACTGATCCTGACGGTGCTTTCGCAGAACACGGCGGACACGAACAGCGGGCGGGCGTTCACGCAGTTGATGCGCCGGTATCCGTCGTGGGAGGCGGTGGCGGATGCGCCGCTGCCGGAACTGGTGGAAACGATCCAGCGCGGAGGGCTGGCACAACAGAAGGCGCCGCGCATCCAGGCCATCCTGCGGACGGTCCGGGAGCGTTCCGGCGATTGGGACCTTGGATTCCTGGAGGGGATGGAACTGGCGGAGGCGCGGGAGTGGCTGAGGTCGCTGCCGGGGGTGGGGCCGAAGACGGCGGCCTGCGTGCTGTTGTTCGCTCTGGGGCGGCCGGCGATGCCGGTGGATACGCACGTCGAGCGGGTGGCGAAGCGACTCGGGCTGATCCCACCGAAGCTGACGGCGGAGCAGGCGCATGACGCGCTGGAGGCGATTGTCGACCCCAAGGATTACTACCCGTTCCACATGCTGCTTATCAAGCATGGGAGGCGGCTGTGTGGGGCGCGACGGCCGCTGTGCGAGCGGTGCCCGCTAGAACCAGAGTGCCCGGCAAGCCGACTCAAGCCGGAACGGAACCCGGCATTGCCATAGCTGCGAAAAGAGGGGGCACGGCGGCTTCCGCTTCGGGAGAGACTCAAAAGTCGGCGGGTGCGTAGTCATCCGTCTCGACGCCTGCTCGCCGGGCCATTAGAGCGAGGAGGGGGCCGAGCATGAACACGAAGACACCGAGTGCGGCACCGATGAGGAAGTTGCGAAGTGGGGCCGAGAGGACGGTGCGGATGATGTCACGGAGATCTGTCATGAAGGCGTCGTCGCCTCCGATCTGGCCGGCGATGAGCCATGCCAACCCGGTCAGGGCGAAGCCGATGAGCGAACCACCAGCAACGCCAGCACCGAGGCGCCTGAATCCTGAGAAGGCATCGGACACGAGCAGGATGAGCACCGAGGCGACCATGGCGACGGCGCCAAAGAGGTAGGCGGCAAGATTGGCGCGGGAGTGATTGGAAGACGAGAGCTGACCGATGAGGAGGTCCAGGGCCCACTGTGGGGAGAGGAAGTCGATGGACTGCTCGCCGGTGGTGTCGAAGGCATCGAGGCCCTGGTCGTAGACAAGGGCGGCGGCGCGATCGAGGACCATGGTGCGGATCTGAGCCTCATCGAGTTCGGCGACTTCGGCGTTGGTGAGGACAACATCGATCGGGAAGCCGGGGATGGCCCACGTCTCGGCGCGATCGGAGGCGGCGGCGCGCTTCATCTCCGGTAGATTCTCATCGAGGAGGAGATCAATTTCGGTCGTGGTAGCGATGCCTGCGCGGAGCATGTTGGTCGCGCGGGCAGGCGCCGTGACCTGGCGGGCGCTGATTGCAGCAATGAGAAAGAGGACGGAGGCGCCGAGGACGAAGACGAGGAACAGTTCCCGGCCTCCAGAGGCGGGCGCGGGATCAGGGTCGTAGAACCCGCCAGGGCCAGGGGTCGCGCGAGGAGGGGGGTGAGCGAAGCCCATTAGCGAGGAGTTTACTCAATGTGCACCACGATCGTCCCGGCGAGGCGATCGTGGAGGGTGCGACGGTGGGAATCGAAGGCCGCCCAGAGCACGCCGAGCGTGACCAGCAGGACGGAGCCAGCGACGGCAATGGCAGCCTGTGCGACCGAGTCACGGAGTGCGTAACTGATCGCCAGGCCAAGAGCGAGCAGCAGCACATAGGCGAGCAGGCCAATGACCCGAGCGACGGCGCCGAGGACACCGAGCGGCCGCCCATCGGCGCGGATGATCATGATTTGCATGACTGCGGCGCCGATGGTCTGTCCCTTCCAGGCGAAGCTCACGAAGAAGTAGACGAGATAGGCGGGGAGGATGGCGCCGACCGTCGCCCAGAAGATGTTGATGGAGGTGGCGGAGGGGTCCACTTTTTCGAAGTCGGAGGAGATGAGAACGACAAGCGAGCCGGCCGTCACGAGGAGGGCGGCGATGATGAAGAGGACCAGGACATCGAGGATGACGGCAGCGAGCCTGGATTCGAACGACGCGTACTGGATGCGGACGGCCGGGCGTGGACCTCGTTCGAGAGGGGCGGCTTCGCTTCGGAGAGTCATATGTGCGAGTCATTTTAGCCGAGACGGGGTAAGGGGACAGGACGGGCCCGATTGCGGGGGCTTGCCAGACCCTTTGGAGTTCGTATCGGTATGCTGAGGCGGAGATGGTGAACCTTCGGCCGAGGCACGCGGGGGCGGTTGAGTACCGGGCCTGGAATCCGCGGTGGTGGCTGCTCATGGTGGTGGTTGCGGCGCTCATCGGGATCGCGATCGGCACGACGGTGGGGATGGCGACGGGGAGCGGGCCGGCGGGAAAACAGGAATACAAGCTGTGGCGCTGGGAGGCCGACACGGCCGTACACACAGCCTTCTCGATCCTCGGGATCGGGAGCACGACCGACGACGCCGGTTCCGAGGCGCTCATCGAGTACTTCCGGCTGACGAGCGACCTGAGGGCGGCGCTGGAGGCGGCCGACCCGGATGTCGCGCTTGTTGACGCGCTGGCGAATGAGCGTTCGGCCTACGAAAACGACGTCGAGCGGGTGCTGGAGCGGTATCTCACCGAGGCGATCGGGAGTGCGGGACTGAAAGAACGGCTGCCGCTCTTCCGGGGAGTCTCCATCACGTGGCCGCCCGCCGGACTGGAGTTGACGAGCCCTCCACGACTGCTGGTGATTTCGCCACGAGACGCCATCCGGCGGGATTCGGACACGCTGCTGAAGAACGACCTCTCGCTCGGGCAGATTGAAGCGATCGAGCGGCGCGCCGACAGCGACCGGCAGGTTTCGATTGTGGTAGCGGTCGGGGGAATTGCGGCGTACCCGGCGATCGTCCGCGACGACCGGGCGTACGACTCGATCCTCGAAACATCGGCGCACGAGTGGGTGCACCACTATCTCGCGTTTTATCCGCTGGGGCTGCAGTGGTCGAAGGGGGGCGCGGGGCACACGTTGAACGAGACGACCGCGAACATCGCCGGGCGGGAGATCGCGAACCTTGTGCATCGTGCTCACCCGGTGGATTTGCCGGCCGGAGCCGATGGGCGGTCACCCGCGGGGCCGGCGCCCACGGTGAACTTCAGCGAGGAGTTGCGAAAGCTGCGGCTGGAGGTGGACGCGTTGCTGGCCGAGGGGAAGGTCGACGAGGCAGAACGGACCATGGAGGAGCGGCGGCTGTTCCTGGCGGACAATGGGATCAACATTCGCAAGATCAACCAGGCGTACTTCGCGTTCTATGGCACCTACGCCGACAGCCCGGCATCGTCGGACCCGATTGGGCCGAAGATCGAGCGGGTGTGGGAATTGACCGGTGATGTTGGGCAGTTCCTGCGGATGATGCGCGAAGTCACGAGCGAGGCCGACCTCGACGGGCTGCTGGACGTGCTGGAGGCTGCCGCCACGGGCGAATAACACCGGTTTCGCCGC
>DATBWD010000236.1:0-5373 GCA_036515015.1 Tepidiformaceae bacterium | reverse complement strand
GCATGCGGGCAATGGAATCGAAGTAGGCAGCGTAGTCCTGCACCGCGGCGGCGAGGGCGGGAATGCCGGGCGCGTCCCGGAGCACGTTCTCCATCATCTCGCCGGTCTCTTCGAAGTAGGCGTAGAGGTCGCGGAGCGCTGCCCGGGTGCGTTGGCGCGGGTCAGAGATGGCGAGCCAGGCATCGGGCGAGGGCAGGGGGTGGCGCGTGCGCCAGTCGGCGCCGCACGCCCCGACGAGGGCCGACTCGTCGGGGAAGTGGCGGTAGACGGTCAGGCGGCGGACGCCGGCGCGTTCGGCGATGGCGCTGATGGTGGTTGCGGCCGGGCCGATGGTGCGATGAAGGTCGGAGGTCGCGCGGACGATGCGGTCGCGGGTTTCGGCCTGGCTGAGGGCGCGTTTCTGGAGGCGGTAAGTCCGTCCGGCCATTTACCGTAACACCTCTGTTCACTGATATTGACACCGGTGACCGCGGCTGTCTACACTCCCCGGAACGGTGAACAACAATGTTCACCGAAAACAAGGAGTGCCCCAGCCATGACCACGGTTACGGAGATCGCCCCGGACGTTTTTCGCATTTCGACGTTCGTCCCTGAGGCGAGCATGCAGTTCAACCAGTTCGTGATCCGCGACGACGAGCCGGTGCTCTTTCACACCGGCATGCGGGCGTTGTTTCCTGCGGTGAAAGAGGCCGTGGCGAAGGTAATCGACCCTGCGGCGATCCGCTGGATTGGGTTCAGCCACTTCGAGGCGGACGAGTGCGGTTCGTTGAACGAGTGGTTGGAGACGGCGCCGCAGGCGACGCCAATCTGTAGCCTCGTCGGGGCCCTGGTGAGCGTCAACGACTTTGCCATCCGCCCGGCGAGGCCGATGCAGCACGACGAGGTGCTGGAGACGGGCCGGTTCCGCTTCCGCTTTCGGCAGACGCCGCAGGTGCCGCACTGCTGGGAGGCGGGGCTCCTGTTCGAGGAGACGACGAAGCTGCTGCTTTCTTCGGACCTGCTTCACCAGAACGGCGATGTGGAACCGTTCACGACTTCGGATGTGGTCGACCGGGCGCGGCAGACGCTGGTGGACTACCAGGCGGGGCCGCTCGCGAACTACATGCCGTACACGAAGCAGACGGGCGAGATTCTGCGCGGGCTGGCCGCACTCGAGCCGGCCACCATCGCAACGATGCACGGCTCGACGTTCGAAGGGGACGGGAAGCAGGCGCTGCTGGACCTGGCAGGGGTGATGAAGGACGTGCTCGACGTCGGCCCGGGCTATTAGATAACGCTGCGGGGACAGCCGAGGAGGTCCTCGAAGACGCGGGAGTCTTCGTTTGGTTCCTCGCCGTGGAAGGAGGGCGGGTTGCCCGCTACGGGGATCGGGTGGACGGCGACGACCTCGCCGGTGCCAGGGTCACGGAAGACGAGGGTGATCGTGTAGTCGGCGGGCGGCAGGGATAGCATGGCGGCACCATCCTGGAGGCGAAGCTGGAAGCAAACCGCGCCGGTGTAACGCTTCGAAGAGCCGCCGGACCAGCGGGCGATGGTGGCCTGTTCGTCGTCGAGCCAGACTTCGAAGCCGTAGCCGGGGAAGGCCTGCATTTCATCGACCACCTGGATGGAGGGGGTGCCATTTTCAAGCTTCGAGAAGCGGGCGTTACCGACATCGAACCGCCAATCGGCAGGGGCGAGCAGTTCGGCCGGGGGGAGGTCGGGGATGCCGTAGATGACGTTCCCTGTGGTCGTGCCGACGAGCGCCCGGGCCGACGGGGACGTGACGTCGGAGGCATCTGGTTTTTCGCAGGCTGCCAGGACCAGCGCCGCGAGGGCGACGAGCACGAAGGCCGCCCGCCGAGAAGAGACGAGGTACCTGAGCCCTCGCCTCTTCGGCGTCGCGGGTTGGCTACGGGTTGACACGGACCTCTGCGTTGCGGGCGGTGACCATGAGCATGCGGTTGAGCGCGCTCATGTAGGCCTTGGCACTGGCGACGATGATGTCCGTATCGGCGGCGCGACCGGTGTAGGTTTTGCCGTCCTGTTCGATGCGGATGGTGACCTCGCCCTGGGCGTCGATGCCCTCGGTGACGCTTTTCACGCTGAACTCGGTCAGTTCCGGCTGGAGGCCCGTAATGCGATTCATCGCGCGGTAGACGGCATCGACCGGGCCGGTGCCGGTGGCGGCATCGGTGCGGATAGTCCCTTCGGGGTCGATGAGCCGGAGCGTGGCTGTGGGCGTGCTGTGGTCGCCGGCCGCGACCTGGACGAGTTCCAGCCGCCAGGCGGCATCCTCCATGGTGCGCATGTTTTCGTTGACGATGGCTTCGAGGTCGCGGTCATCGACCTCCATTTTCTTGTCGCCGAGTTCCTTGAAGGCCGCGAAGGCGCGGTTCAGTTCTTCCTCGGTGAGTTCGTAGCCGAGTTCTTGCATGTGCGCCTTGAAGGCGTGGCGGCCGGAGAGCTTGCCGAGGACGAGCTGGGTGCCCTGGGGGATGCCGATCTCGACCGGGTCCATGATCTCCCATGTTTCGCGCAGCTTCAGGATGCCGTCCTGATGGATGCCGGAGCCGTGGCGGAAGGCGTTCTTCCCAACGATGGCCTTGTTCCACTGGACGGGCATGCCGGAGTAGGACTCGACCATCTTGCTGGCGCGGTAGATTTCCTTCGGGTTGATGTCGGTGTGGAAGCCGAAGAAGTCCTTGCGGGTGCGGATGGCCATCACAACTTCTTCGAGGGAGGTGTTGCCGGCTCGTTCGCCGATACCGTTGATGGTCACTTCGACCTGGCGTGCGCCATTCTGGATGGCTGTGAGCGTGTTGGCGGTGCAGAGCCCGAGGTCGTTCTGGCCGTGGAAGCTGACCCGTGCCTTATGGATGTTCGGGACGTTTTCGAAGATCGAGCGGAAGAGTTCCGCCAGTTCTTCGGGGATGGCGTAGCCGACAGAGTCGGGGATGTTGATTGTGGTGGCGCCCGCTTCGATGCAGCGTTCGACGATCGAGTAGATGAAGCGGGGGTCGGAGCGTGTGGCGTCCATGGGGCTGAATTCGACGTTGCTGGTGTACTTCGCGGCATGGCGGACCATGGCCTCGGCCTGGGTGAGGACCTGCTCGCGGTCCTTGTTGAGCTGATGGGCCATCTGGATGTCGCTGCTGTTGATGAAGACGTGGATACGGGGATCGGCGGCGTCCTTGACGGCCTCCCAGACGGTGTCGATATCGCTCTGGACGGCGCGGGCGAGGCCACAGATGGTGGCGTCGCGGACTTCGCGGGAGATGGCCTGGACGGCCTGGAGGTCGCCGGGGCTGGTGGCGGGGAAACCGGCTTCGATGATATCGACGCCAAGGCGTTGCAGTTGACGAGCGATTTCGAGCTTTTCGTGGGGCGTGAAGGCGACGCCGGCGGACTGTTCGCCGTCGCGCAGGGTGGTGTCGAATATGAAGATCTTCTCACTCACGGTTCAGGTGCTCCTCTTACTGAATTGCTGGATAGCGCCCGGCCCCCGGCGGAGCCGGGCGGCGGAATGTTCGTGGGGATGGACACAGAGGGAGAGCGGGCGAACGATCGTGCCCGCGAGGATTCAGGGAAGAGCACGCCCCGGTGAGTCCGGGGCAACAGCAGCTTCCTGATCAGAGAGTGGCGCGGCGTATCGAGTGCGCATACTTGCAACAGTGTTATCGACAACCGGGGGTTCGAGCAAGAGGGTGTTTCGTTCAGGAAGCGTTCCCGGGCTTGAGAAATCTGCTTATCCGGGAATGGAGGGGCGTGAGGGGGTAGAATTCGAGCGCTATGGACGACATCCGCGTGATTATTTCGGGCTCGGGCAGGATGGGCCGCCAGGTGGCCGAGGCCGTCGCCGAGGCGACGGGTATGACGCCAGTCGCCTTCGTCGATGGGCTGGCGGAGGTGTCGGAGGTCGGGGGGCTGCCGGTGTTCACGAGCAGCGAAGGCTGCTTTGCGCAGAATCCGGCGGATGTCGTCATCGATTTCACGAACGCGGCATGGACACCGGGGCTGGCCGAGGCGGCGCTGGCCGCGGGCGTCCGGCCGGTGATCGGGACGAGCGGTCTTTCGGCAGAGTTCATGGAGTGGCTGGGGCGCGAGGCGAAGGAGCGAGGGCTGGGCGCAGTGGTCGCGGCCAACTTCGCCATCGGGGCGGTGCTGATGATGTACTTCGCCGGCGCGGCGGCGCGGTTCTTCGACACGGCGGAAATCATCGAACTGCACCACGACCAGAAGGTCGATGCCCCGAGCGGGACGGCGATTGCCACCGCGCGCCTCATGCGTGCGGCGCGGGAGCAGAAGTTCGTGCAGCCGCGGACTGAGAAGGAGACTCTGCCCGGGAGCCGTGGGGCCGAGTACGAGGGCATCGCCATTCACTCGGTGAGGATGCCGGGGCTGGTGGCGCACCAGGAAGTGCTCTTCGGCGGACTGGGGCAGACGCTTTCGATCCGGCATGACACCACGGGGCGGGATTCATTCATGCCGGGAGTGCTGGCGGCAACGCGTGCGGTGATGGAGCTCGATCACCTCGTTGTCGGGCTCGACGAGTTGTTCGGGCTCAAGTAGGGGCACCGCCGAAACCGCGAAGCAAGGGTCCGAAACACCCGAGTGATCGCCGGGGCATTACAGAACCATTTCTTACGCGCCTTTAACCATTATTGGAGTGTTGCGGCAAGGTGGCCGATAGTCCCTGTTGAGGCCTTGCTGCAGGGGAGTGGTGGGGCGCGAATCAGACCGGGAGGCATCGCGCGCTCGCGGTGGTGGAGAGGTAGACGATGAAGAAGATCGCGCTGGTGGGCGCAGCGATGGCGGTGCTCACCCTACTATCGGTCGAGTTTTCGGGCATTGCGCTGGCCGAAAACCCGGAAGCAAAGTGCAAAGATCGGAGCCCGATCAGCGAGGCACGGTATGACCCCTGCCGGCGGCCCGCGACAGTCATCGCGGCGAAGGTGGCGGCGGCAACGATCTACGACCAGTACCTCAACGGTGCGGCGACGCTCGAGGACGTGCAGGCAGCGGACCGCCGGGTGGAGCAGTTCACGCGAGCCGAGGTGCCGGAACCTTCGCGGAACTTCATGGCGGTTGAGAACGGGACGGACCCGCTGACGAAGTACCCGGCCGGCGTGCAGTTGAGCGGTTTCCAGGTGTTCGCGCAGAACAACTACTACTACTGCGGGCCGGCCACAGTGCAGAGCATGCTCTTCTACTTCGCGAAGGAGGACATCAAGTTCAAGACCGCGGCGACCGTGAATTCGTTCACGCAGGAATACGACGTGGTGTACGGCCACCCGCGGGATCAGCACATCCTGGCCAGCGAGTTCTGGCTGGCGACGGACAAGTACGGCGGGACCAACTACGGCGAGCCATATGTGCCATTCACCCTGAACG
>DATBWD010000235.1:0-9950 GCA_036515015.1 Tepidiformaceae bacterium | reverse complement strand
CCGCGACGGCGTTCGAGCCACTGCTGCAGGCCCGAGAGCGGCTCAACGCGCTCGATGCCGGTGCGCGCGGAGATCGACTCCAGCGACTCGGTGTCGCCAACCCACACACGCTCTTCCTCGGTCGCGACCGGCGCGAAGAGGGACCAGCCCTCGCCGGGATCGAACGCCAGGACGGCTGCCGTGACGGTTGCCCCGGAGAGGTAGTAGTGCTCCGGGTGGGCGTGGTAGTCGTGGAACTGGTCGGTTCCCGCGATCGGCACGGGCAGGCCGGCCGGGACAATCACGGCGCCGCGACCGAGTGACCATGCGCGGGCTGCAGCGGCGCGGCGGGCAGCCAGGAGTGAGAGCAGGCCGGGTTCAACCATAGTGCCCACCCAGTCTACCCAAAACTTCGGCGATGGCCCGCTATCAGCTTTCGCGGGAGGAATAGCGGGCAGCGGCCGCGGCGAGCGATTCGGCGACCTGGTCTCGCAACTCGTCGGGGCTGACGACGCAGGCTTCGGGGCCCCAGCTCCGCACCCAGGGGACGAACTCCATCAGGCTGGGAAGCTGCAGTTCCAGGCGGACGCTCCCATCGGGCAGGGGCGTGAGGCGCTGGGAGGGGTGCCAGTTCGTTTCGCTCACGCGCGGGGCGACCGCGGGCGAGAATTCGACCGCGACGTCGTAGCGGTCTTCGCCGAAGACGACGCCCCAGCTGTTCGACATGCGCGAAACGAGCTCCGAAAGATCCGGGGGTGTGAAAGCATGGTTTGTCACTTCAACCGCCTGGATCCGGTCGAGCTTGAAGGTGCGGATCTCGTCGTGGTGATGGCTCCAGCCAATGACGTAGGTGGCGGCGCCAGTCGTGCTCGGCTCCAGCAGATAGGGGTCCAGTTCGAGCCTGCGGACGCCGGGATTGCTGGATGAGCGATGCTGGATGACGACTGTCCGGGAGGCCGACAGCGCCTCGGTGATGTCCCGGAGGATGTTCGTCTGCTCCTGGTTTCGCGGCCGTTCCCGCAATTGCTCGGCCGTGGTCTGCACCTGGTTCCCAAGGACCGAGGGCAGCGCATCGGCGAGCTTTTCGAGTGCGGTGATGCCGTCGGGGTCGCGCTCATCGGCGTGCCGGAAGAAGAGGCGGCTCGCGAGATAGAGGGCCCGGGCCTCGTGGAGGGTGAAGCGCACCGGGGCAAGCGGGTGAGCGCCCGGCATGATGAGGTAGCGGCGCCCTTCGACGACGAGGGGCACCCCGAGTTCGCTTTCGAGGACGGCCAGGTCACGCTGGATCGTCCGGGTGCTGTAGGTAGTTTCCTGGGCCAGTTCACGCGCCGTCATGCCGCGTGGATGCCTCCGGAGGAGGCGTTCGATCTCGACGAGCCTCGCGGCTCGCCGAACCTGTTCAGTCATGATGTAACCCCGCCAAGAGTTTGGGAGCCAGCTTGCACTCCTTTCGCGCCAACTCCTGTCGCGTTGCATCGGATGGTGACTGTTAACGCGGCGCGAACATTATAGAGCCGTTCAATCGCTTCTCAAGTAGCGCTGGCAATGCACGCGACGAAGTGACGGACTGGCGTTAGGATCGGACAAATGGCTACGCCGAGGGAACTTGGGCCACTGTCGCACCTTTCCGCTGAGGCCATCGGCCAGCCGGGCCAGCGGCGATTCTGCCTGAAAGCGCTCAGCGAACAGGGAGAATCAGCGGTGCTGTGGCTCGAAAAGGAGCAACTTGTTGCGCTCGGCGATGCGATCGAGACCGTGCTCGAGAACGAAGGGTACACCTACGAGCGGCCACCGCTGGACGATGCGCCCGCGGATCCCCCCTTCCCCCTTTCGGCAGGGACGGAGATGCAAGTTGCTCAATTGTCGATGGGAGTGAACCGCGAACGGCAGAGCATTGTGCTCATCGGTGCGGACGCTCCGGAGCCGGAGTCGGTGACCGAGGCTCTTTCGATGGCACTGGACTACCGCCGTGGCTACGAACTGCGGCAGCAGATCCGGGAGGTGGTCGCAGCGGGCCGGCCGCCCTGTCCGCTCTGCGGGGCGCCGATCGACCCGACCGGGCACATCTGCCCGAAGAGCAACGGGCATCATCCCCACTAGTTCGCCCGCCGTTAGTTCCCGGGGGTTATCAGGGGACCGGCAGGCTAAGGGCGGTTTCAGTGGTCTGGATGAGGCTTTCGACGCCCACGACTTCGACAAACGTCGAGCCCCGGTTGAAGGCGATCTCTGCGCCGGTGCTGTCGTAGTAGCGCGTGCGGCCGCGGGCGTCATCCTTCTTCCAGGTGGCGTCGACCCGCTTGCCATCAATGAAGACCTGGGCGGAGCCGGTGCCAACCTGGTCGAGGTTCACATGCCCGCGGTCGTCGGCGACGTACCATGGCACGCGCATGACGACGACGTTCTTGAACCGGAGTTGCTGGCCGGTGCCGCCATCAACGTGAGGGCTGCCAGCTTTGAATCGCAGGTACGAGGCCGACGTAGGGTCCCACTGCCACCGGATGACTTCGTTCGGGAGGCGTTGGTCCCGGAAGTTGACCTCGACGCTTGCGGCCGCAGGAGCGGATTCCAGGCCCTTCCCATCTTCTTTGTAGAGCCATGGTTCGACCACGGGCCCGGCCAGCGGGCCGAGGGCGGCGGCGATCTGGCGGAGGCTGTCGGTGCTGGTCACCACATTGTGGGGTGCGTAACGGTTGCCATTCCGGTAGTAGGCGGCGGTGCCGAACCTGAACTGGTCGAGGGAGCGGATGCCCCACTGCTGGATCTGCAGCTTGGCGTTCGCGACGGTCCCGTAGCCGGAGAAGCCGACGTGGGCGACGTAGCCATCGAGTTCGATTGTCCAGATAAGGAACGGTGTGCGGACCGATCGGACGGGCTCGATGTAGCCCGCATCGTTACGCCAGAAGACGGCCATGTAGCGCGTCATCCGGCCTTCGACGAATGCCTCGTACACGAGGTCGGCCTTGTCCAGGCCAGTCTGGGGATAGGCATCGGGATGGTTGTCGAGCATCACGAGCAGGGCGGGCAGATCTTTGCGAGCGGCCCACTCCTCCTCGGTCATCAACACCCCGTCGAATGGCGCCGTGTGGAGAACAGGCGTGGGAGTGGCCGTGGGAGTGGAGGTCGGAGTGCGGGTAGGGGTGTTCGTCGCGGTCGACGTGGAGGTGGCGGTGGGAGGAATCGATGCCCGCGTGGTGTCTTCCCCACCGATAAGGGCGAAGGCCGTGACGGCGAGCCCAAGAGCCAGGCCGCCGCCGATCCCGCCAATGAGAAGAATTCTTGGTCGCCCCCGCAACCGACCCCACCACCTCAACATATGCGGATGGTAGGAACGACATTTCTTTCGAGCAAATTCTTAGGCCGACGATCTTAACGATCCATAACATTCTGCCGGATCGCAGTTCGGTGGATGACCGCCGTCGCGCGCTTGCCGATCCCCTCGGGCCGGGTCACAGTTACGAGATGAGACGGCTCGGAATCCTGACCAGCGGGGGCGACGGCCCGGGAATGAACGCCGCCATCCGGGCGGCCGTGAGGACGGCGACCAACCGTGGGATCGAGATGGTCGGCTACCTCGACGGGTACAGCGGCTTCGTGAACGGTTCTTTCGTCGAGTTGAACGACCGAACGGTCGCGAACACCATCCAGCGCGGCGGCACCTTCATCGGCACGTCGCGATGCCCGGAATTCAAAGAGGCGTCGGTGCGGGCAGCATCCGTTGAACAGATGAGACGCCAGGGGGTGGATGGGCTGATCGTCATCGGCGGCGACGGTAGCTTCCGTGGCCTACGCGCGCTCGAAGTGGAGCACGGCATCCCCGTCGCCGGCATCCCGGGCACGATCGACAACGACGTGTACGGCACGGAAGAAACCATCGGGTTCGACACGGCGGTGAACACGGCCGTGCTCGCCATCGACCAGATCCGGGACACCAGCGAATCAACCGGGATGATGTTCTTCGTGGAGGTGATGGGGCGCACGAGCGGAGCCATCGCTCTTCATACCGCCGTGGCCGCGGGCGCGAGCGGAGTGCTGGTCCCCGAGGCAGAGGAGGATAGTGAGGATTTGGCCCACCGGATCGAGGCCTCAGCCCGTCGCGGGAAGCGGAGCCACATCGTGGTGGTGGCTGAGGGGGATGAAGCCGGGGGCGCCTTCGGAGTCGCAGAACGGGTGAGCGCCGTCGTCAATCGTCCGCACCGCGTCGTGATCCTGGGCCACGTGCAGCGCGGGGGACGGCCGAGCGCCCGCGATCGGGTCGTCGCGTCGCTGGGCGGGGCGCTTGCAGTTGAGGCGCTGGTCGCCGGGCGCTCAGGGATGATGATCGGCATGCAGGGCGGGCGGGCGGTGGAAGTGCCGCTCCAGGAGGTCGTGGAACACCAGCACCCGGTGCCCGAGTACCATCTCCTGCAACTCGCGGAGATGCTCGCCGGATAAGGAAGTCACGATGACGATGCCTGCCCTGGCCGCGGAAGCGCCGCCGTTCGAACTGAAGAACCAGGACGGCGAGGTGGTGCGACTGCGCGACCTGAAGGGCGGCCGGGTGGTGCTCTACTTCTACCCGAAGGACGACACGAGCGGCTGCACCAGGGAAGCGTGCAGCTTTCGCGACAACCACGATGCAATCCGGGCAACCGGCGCGACGGTGCTCGGCATTAGCGGTGACACCGAGGCGTCGCACCGCAAGTTCGCGGCCAAGCACAACCTGCCGTTCCAGTTGCTGGTCGATGACGACCATGCGGTGGCGAGGGCCTACGGGGCGTGGGGAATGAAGAGCATGTACGGCCGCCAGTATGAAGGCGTCCTTCGCTCCACATTCATCATCGATCCAGCCGGGAGGATCGCGGCGGTGTGGCCGAAGGTGAAGCCGGCCGGCCACGGCGATGAGGTGCTCGCGTGGCTGAGGGAGCACGCCCGCTAAGAGCCGCAGACGCCATAAGCGCGAGCGAAGGGCGGTGCCGGTTCGAGAGCCATCCGAGCTCTGCCGGCCGGTGGCGTGGTGTTCAAACCGGGGGCATTCCCGGGTTGCGCCGGCGGCGTGAGTGGTGTCATATTCGGAAGGTCAGGTTCGGGGAGGCTCGCGGTGGTAACAGAACTCGATGACCGCCAGGTGGTGGCTGACACCCTCATCATTCCGATGCCCGCGGAGGTGGTGGATGAGGCGGCGGCGCTACACCTCGCGGGGTTCGCTGGCTACATGAACGCCCGGCTCGGGCACCGGTATGCCCGCGCCTTTATTGACTGGTTCAGACGTCAGCCCGAGGGCATCTGCCTCGGCGCTGTGCACGATGGGGAGCTTGCCGGTTACGTGGTGGGGGCGCCGATCGGCTACAACCGCAGGATGAACCGCGACCTGTTCCTGGTCGCCGCAACGAGCGCCCTCGCCCGCCCCTGGTTGTTCGCGGATGGGGCGATCCGGAGGCAGATCCGGGCGCGGCTGAAGATCCTCCTCGGGGGGACTCGGCAGGCGCAGGCGCAGATTCCCTTTCCGACGCCGGCCGTCAGCCTGGTTGGCATTTGCGTTTCGCCCGGCATGCACCGGCGAAGCATCGCGGACCGTCTCATCGACGCCTTCGAAGCGGAGGCGCGTTCACGGGGTATCAGGACGCTGCGGCTTTCGGTGTACAGGGAAAACGCGGCGGCGCGGCGCCTCTATGAGAAGCACGGCTGGCTGCCGGACGAGTCGGGCGAGAAGGACCCGATCGACTACTACCTGGTGATGCAGGACCAGGCGGTCCTGTCGAACGCCTGAGCGCGTCCGCTGGGTGGCGCCGGCCGTCGCAGATAGCGCTGCCGCGGGGTAGCATCCGCCGAAAGTCTTCTTCCGTTTCGACTGGAGCGACGCTGTGACCGAATCAAGCCTGCTCGAGGGCCGCCTGGCTTGCGGCCATGGACTCTACCTGCCCGGGCCGCACGGCCACGCCCTGCCCGGTGACCGCCCGAAGTGGCCCCGCGATCGGCTGGTCGAAGTTCGGCACATCAAGCTCGAACTGGGGCTGGACATCGACGAGAAGGCGGTATTCGGTACGGCGACCCACACCGTCGCCGCAAAGAACGACGGCGTGCAGACCGTGCAGTTCGACGGAATCGACATGGACGTGCGGGAAGTTCGCATCGACGGAGAGGCACGCCCATTCGAGAACGACGGCCGGACGATTACCGTCGACGCCGGGCGTGGCCGCAAGCGGGGAGAGGCGTTCGACATCGCCATCACCTACCGGGCGACGCCACGGCTCGGCCTGTACTTCATCGCGCCAGATGAGGCGTACCCGGACAAGCCCGTGCAGGTCTGGTCGCAGGGACAGGATGAGGACTCGCGCTACTGGTACCCCTGCTACGACTTCCCAAACAACAAGCAGACGAGCGAGATGGTGGTCACGGTGCCCGGGTCGTGGTTCGCGCTCTCGAACGGCAGGCTGGTGAAGGAGAAGGAGAACCGGGACGGCACGCGGACGTTCCACTGGAAGCAGGAGCGCCCGCATTCGACCTATCTCATCACCCTGGCCGCGGGTGAATTTTCCCGCATCGATGACAGCCGCGACGGTCTGACGATCGACTACTACGTCGAGGAGGAGGACCTCGAACGGGGGCGGCTCACCTTCGGCAGGACGCCGAAGATGATTGCGCTGTTCGAGCGGCTGACCGGGGTGAAGTATCCCTGGGCGAAATACAGCCAGGTGGTGGTGCGGGACTTTGTGTTTGGTGGCATGGAGAACACCAGCGCCACGTCGATGACGGAGAACATCCTGGTCGACCGCAAGGCGACACGGGACTTCACGAGCGACGACCTCGTCTCGCACGAACTGGCGCATATGTGGTGGGGCGACCTGCTGACCTGCCGCGACTGGAGCCACGGCTGGCTGAACGAGGGCTTCGCCACCTACTTCGAAATGCTGTGGGACGAGGAAGAGCACGGCATCGACGAATACCGCCAGGGCGTGGTGCTGAACACGGAACTGTACATGGGCGAACGCTACCGGCGGCCGATCGTCAGCAACGTCTACAACGAACCGATCGACATCTTCGACCGCCACCTGTACGAAAAAGGCTCGCTCGTCCTGCACACGCTCCGGGGCGTGCTGGGAGACGATGCGTTCTTCCGTTCGATCCAGCGGTACTGCCGCGAGAACCAGGACCGTAGCGTCATCACGCAGGACCTGGTCGATGCGATCGACGCCGAAACCGGGCGCAATTTCGAATGGTTTTTCGACCAGTGGGTCTACAAGCCCGGCCACCCGGAGTTCAAGGTGAGCTGGAGTTGGGACGACGACGCGAAGCTCGCAACCGTGAGCGTGAAGCAAACCCAGAAGACGGAGGATGGCACGCCGATCTTCCGCGTGCCAGTC
Source organism: Tepidiformaceae bacterium (assembly GCA_036515015.1). Taxonomy (GTDB): domain Bacteria; phylum Chloroflexota; class Dehalococcoidia; order Tepidiformales; family Tepidiformaceae; genus DATBWD01. Next base: position 2,631 of record DATBWD010000235.1, on the reverse strand, counting down.
GTCATCGACTTCACGGTGGCGAGAAAGAAGCCACAGGCCTTCCGGGTGGAGATCACGGAGCAGGAGCACACGTTTGTATTTCCGCTCGCCCAGAAGCCCGACCTCTGCCGGTTCGACCCCTACAACACCGTCCTCAAGAAGCTGGACTTCGAGAAGTCGACGGGGGAACTTCGCCTGCAACTCCGCGACGACGACGACATGGCCGGCCGGCGCCTCGCCGCCGAGGGACTGGGCAAGAAAGGTGGCAAGGAGGCGGTTCGCGCGCTGGAAACGGCGCTGGCGACCGACCGTTTCTGGAGCGTGAGGGCCGCCGCGGCGAAAGCGCTTGGGACGATTCGCGGAGAGGACGCCCGCGATGCGCTCCTGAGGAACCTGGACGTACGCCACCCGAAAGCCCGGCGGGCGGTGGTGGCCGCGCTCGGGGAGTTTCGCCACGACGAACAGGTGCTCGACGCCCTCGCCCCGTTGAGCCGCAAGGACCAGTCGTGGTTCGTGGAGTCGGAAGCGAACCGCAGCATCGGGAAGTTGCGCGTGCCACGCGCGTTCGAGGTGATCGCCTCGAACTTCGACCGGCCGTCGTTCCGGCAGGTGGTGCGCAACGGCTGCATCGACGGCCTCGTCGAGCTACGCGACGAGCGTGGCTTCGACCTGTTCTCCCGGGCCGCGAAATACGGCGAGCCGTTCCAGTCGCGCCCGGTGGCTGTCGGCGCCATGGCCCGGCTGGCCGAGCACTTCCCCGATCGCAAGAAGCGCGCGGGCGAAGAGATCGAGAACTTCCTGCGAGACCCGGACTTCCGCGTGCGGATCGCCGCCGCGAACGGTTTGAAGACGCTCAAGGACCCGTCGTTCGCCGACGCGCTCGACGACATGGCCCGCCGCGAACTCGACGGCCGGGGGATCCGGGCGGCGCGCGAGAACGCAGCGGCACTGCGCAAGGGCGCGGAGACCTCCGAGGAGGTGAAGAACCTTCGCGAAGAGTTCGAAAAGCTGCGAGACGAAAACACGAAGCTCAGAGATCGGATCGAGCGAATCGAAGTCCAGAAGGGGGCTGCCACGGGCCGCAAACGAACCGGGTAGCCGCCCCGCTTCGTATACTCTTGGCATGTCACCTCCCTACATACTCGCAATCGACCAGGGTACTACCAGTTCCCGAGCGCTGGTGGTGGACTACGAGGGGATGGTGGTGGGACAGGGGCAGCAGGCATTCACGCAACACTTTCCACGGCCGGGCTGGGTCGAACACGACCCGGAAGAAATCTGGCGCGCGACGGGCGGCGCGGTAGCAGCGGCGCTGCGTGAAGCCGGGTTTGGCCCACGCGGGCTGGCGGCCATCGGGATCACCAACCAGCGAGAAACGGTCGTCCTCTGGGACCGCGCGACCGGCGAGCCGGTAGGCCCGGCCATCGTCTGGCAGGACCGGAGGACGGCCGGCATCTGCGCGGAATTCAAGGACCAGGGCCATGAGTCAATGTTTGCGGAGGCCACCGGCCTGACGCTCGACCCGTACTTCTCCGGGACGAAGCTCACCTGGATGTTCCGAAACGACCCCGGACTGCGGCGCCGGGCCGAGGCGGGCGAACTTGCGGCGGGGACCATCGACTCGTGGCTGGTGTGGAAGTTGACGGGTGGGGCACGCCACGTCACCGACTACACGAATGCGAGCCGCACGCTGCTCTTCAACATCGTCAAGGGCCACTGGGACGACGACCTCTGCGAAATACTCGAAGTGCCGCGCGGCATTCTCCCGCGGACGCAGCCGTCGAAGTCGCCGTTTGGCTGGACCGACGGAAACGTGTTCGGCGCAGAAGTCCGCATTACGGGTGTGGCTGGAGACCAGCAAGCGGCGCTCGTGGGCCAGGTGTGTCTCCGCCAGGGACAGGCAAAGAACACCTATGGAACCGGCTGCTTCCTGCTCGCGCCGGCCGGCCCGAGGGCACATCCGTCGCAAAACCGGATGCTGGTATCGCTCAGCGCCGAGGCAGGTGTAAACGGCCCGGATTATGTCCTCGAGGGTTCGGTGTTCGTCGCGGGCGCGCTGGTGCAGTGGCTGCGGGACGAACTGGGGCTCATCCGCGAATCGAGCGACATCGAAGCGCTGGCGGCAGGGGTACCCGACAGCGGGGGCGTCCAGATCGTCCCGGCGTTCACGGGGCTGGGGGCGCCGGACTGGGACCCGACGGCACGGGGCGCAATCCTCGGCCTGACGAGGGGGACGACCAGGGCGCACATCGCGCGGGCTGCGCTGGATGCCATCGCGCTCTCCAGTGCGGAACTCATCCGCTGCATGAATGCCGACCTGCCCGGCCCGATCACCGAACTGCGCGTCGATGGCGGGGCCGCGCGCAACGACCTGCTGATGCAGATCCAGGCCGATGCCGCCGGGGTGCCGGTGGTGCGGCCCGCCAACATCGAGACAACGGCCATGGGCGCCGCCTACCTCGCCGGACTGGGCGCCGAAACGTGGGCGAACGAGGAGGAAATTGCGGCGCTGTGGAAAGCCGACCGCACCTTCGAGCCGTGCACAACCGAGGACGAGCGGGCGGAGCGGCTGGGGAACTGGCGAAGGGGCGTCGAGCGCGCGCTGGGCTGGGCCATGCCGGAGTGACCGAGCGTTCCGCGCCACGCCCAGCC
>DATBWD010000234.1:0-7244 GCA_036515015.1 Tepidiformaceae bacterium | reverse complement strand
CTGGGGTCCTGGCAATTGTCTATACAATTCCCCCGGATCCCCCGGTGTCTCGCACCTATCTGGACCTGCTCACGGCCGGCGCTTGCGGACACTGTCACGGCGCAGTGAGCCGGAGCGCACTTTTCGGCGGCGGCGTCGGATGTGGCGTCCCGTTTCCCGGCCATCAACCGGAGCGGGGGGGCTGAAACCAACGCTTCACGGGTGGCTACAGAGACGCCACGGAGGTGGCTTTCTGCGTCCACCTCATGCGGCCGTCTGTGAAGGTGCGTCTCCCAAGAAAGCCAAGGAGGATGCGCAGACAAGGTGAGGGAGTCCGGCCGGTCTTCTGGCTGGCAGCGGCGATTGCAGCGGGGGCGACCGTCGTGCTGGCCATCACGACCATTTTCACCGGCTAGAGCTGCCCAGAAAGCAGGTAGCCGGTGGACCTGGCGGGAGTCCCGGCTCACCCGGGCTCCCGACTCCCACGGGAGGATGCGAAAAGGGCCTGGCCAATTGGCCAGGCCCCAATCGCGAGGGGGAGGGAACGGGGGGAGTGTTAGCGCATCCGGCCGTGGCGACCGAACGGGCCATCGTGCTGGGGGCCTTCGTTCACGAAGGTCGTGATCTTTTCGACCGCGTTTGCCTTCATTTCTTCGGCACGCTCGGCCGTGATCCTGCCGTCGGTGACAGCCTGGTCGATGTGGGTGTTCATTTCGGCGACGAGCGCGTCGATGACCGCCTGGGGAGCGACGCCGTTCTCATTGGCGACATCGGCGATGGTCTTGCCGTCGCGGACTGCCTGGGCGAGATCGGCGGTGTCGATGCCGATGACCTCGGCGGCGGTGGTGAACCCGCCGAACAGGATGCCCTTCATGCGGTCACCGAAGCCGCCGAACCCGCGATGGGCTCCAACGGTTTCCATGAAGGTGGGGAGCGCTTCGGCCGCGCGCGCCGCAATGGTGTCGGCCTGGTCCTGGGTGAGTTTGCCATCGGCGACGGCCTGGTCGAGTTCGGCCTGGAGGAGTTGAAGCGCTTCGGCCTGGATGGCAGCGGGATCGAGCCCGTTCTCTTCCAGGATGGTGTTTATGGACTTGCCGTCGACGGCGCCCTGGCGGAAGGTTTCGAGGTCCAACCCGGCCGCTTCGGCGATGTGGCTGAGGAGGCCGCCGGGGTGACCGATACCGCAGTTGTGGTCACCGGGATGCTGGTAGGGCGCCGGGGTAGAGTCTTCCGGCTCTTCCTGGGCCAGCGCGATGCCGGCCACGCCGATGAGGCCGGCGGCGAGGGCTGCTGTGGCGCCAACGGCAAGCAAGCGCGAGCGACCTGTCCTGAGCAATGTCATTTCTGAAATCTCCTTCGTCTGCCGGGCGGGGCCGGCGAGGGCCGGTGGATTTGGGCCTCTCGCTGCATTCATGGCGCGGCCGCCGGTGAAGGTGACGGGCGCCCCGCGGCGGGAAGCGGCTCTTTACTGGTGCTTTTCGACGAAGCGGCCGCGGAACAGGAGAAGGAGACCCTCGCCGACGGTTACCGAGGCCGGTGTGCGCACGAGCTCGTTGTGGACGCCCAATGGACTGAAGGCGAGCGTCCGGTCGTGAAGTTCCCAGCGCAGGCCGGAGGTGCTCACCCCGGTGCAGACGCCGATGGCCACGAGCGAGACGACCGTGCCGACGGGCGCATCGATGTCGGCTCGAGAGTCGACCCGGGTGACTTCGAACAGGTCGTCGATCACTCGAATGACCGTGCCCTCGCCGGAGAGGGCGAGGATGGACAGGTTGGCGAGGGCGTGGTCGGCGCGGCCACCGCCGGCGCAGACGACATCGATTTCGTGGCAGCCCTGCTGGAGGGCGAAGGCGACGGCCTTCTGGAGGTCCGTGTGGTCAGGATCTTCGGCGAGGATGAGCCCTTCGCCGGGGATGAGCTCCCGGGAAGCGTCGCTGGCCGAGTCGAAGTCGCCGACGACGGCGTCGGGGACGACCCCGAGGGCGAGGGCCTTATCGACTCCGCCATCCGCCGCAACGACGAGGTCGGCATCCTTGCGGAGTTCGGCAATGAGACGGGTGGAGGGAGGCTCGCCGTTGGCGAAGACGAGGGCGCGCATGCGCTAAGTAAACGTTGAAATGCGGGCGGCGGCAAAGTGGGGCGGCGGGAAATTCCAATGTGGTTCTTACGGTTCTCTGTCTGGACAGCGGTTGACCCCATACCAGAAATTCGATTTGGGACTGGCTGTCTGCCAAGTGACCGCTCCACTTGTGCAGCAGAATGCCTTCCCATCGAGCCGCGGTGCCCCAGACACCGCGGCTTTCTGCTGGGCCAGAGGGGCCACATGGAACCCGGCCGAGGTTGGCTCTAGTATCGATAGCGATGCCAGGCGATGACGTCGATCGATGGCGGCACGTGAATGGGCATGCCGCGCCACACATGCGCGTGATGCGGGCCGGTGACGTTGAGCGGGTGGCGGAAGTGGAGCGGGAGTCGTTCTCCCCGGCGTGGCCGGCGACCGCCTTCGAGCGCGAACTCCGCCAGAACGCGACGGCGCGCTACATCGTGCTGGAGACCGAGGACGGGGGAGAGATCCTCGGGTTCGCGGGGCTCTGGCTGATGGTGGACGAGGCTCACGTGGTAACGGTTGCGGTAGACCCGCGCTTTCGCGGCAGGGGATACGGGCGGCTGCTGGTGCACGGCCTGGTAGAGGTCGCGAGGGAGCATCAGATGGCAGTAGCCACGCTTGAGTGCCGGGTCTCCAACGTTGCCGCGCGGACGTTGTACCAGCGGTACGGGTTCTACGAAGTAGGCATGCGCCGGCGGTACTACTCGGACAACCGCGAGGACGCGGTCATCATGACGACGGAGGACCTCCGATCGGAACCGTTCGAGCGGCGGCTGGCGGTGTTAAGCGAGGAGCTGAGGACGCTTATCCCGGGAGTGGAGCCGGTCGTCGCGAGCTAGACGGCGGTCCCGGCGACGGAGTCGGCAAGGTCACGGAGGACGACCTCGGCACGGTCGAGACGTCCGAGGATGCCCCACTGGCCGTGGATGTTGAGGGTCATGTTTTCGGCCTGGCCGCGGACGCCGGGCAACCGGCCACGGATGCCGGCAGCCTCGTAGTAGCGGGCCAGTTCGGGCGAGTCGGCGCCGAAGATTGCGCGGAGGACTTCGACCGTACGCGCGTCCCACTGGTTGTAGTCAAAAGGATTGGGGCCGCTCCCGCGCAGGCGACCGATCTTGTGGATCTGCGCTTCGATGCGCTCGCGGGCGCGGGCGGCGCCGGTGAGGTTCTCCATAGGAGGGATCATACGCCCGGGATTGCACCGGGAAAACCGCAACTAGAGGGGCCGAAAGGGAGGCGCCGAATCTGGCGCGGGCGGCCCGCCGCGCGAAGGTCAAGATTTGTATTCCGAAAGTGGCCCACGACGTATCAAGTCTATAAACTTCTGCAAATGGACAATGACTTTAGCGTCGACCTGGACGACATCTGTTCGACCATCCGTTCCAGCGATGTGATCGCCGTCCGGTTCGTGGTGATTGGCCAGCGGCTGATCCTCGACTTCCGGGCGACCGAGATCGACGGTCCGATGGTGAAGGTAGTGCCTCCGGTGACGTCAGTGGAAGAGCGGTATCGCAGTTTGAAGCGATTGCGACCGCGGTTCCCGTCGCCTGAGAAGATTGTGGCGATCTGGTGGCCGCGGTTCACGAAGTCGCTGGAGACGACGGGCGTATGGAGCCTGATTCTCGAGCGGGTGAGCGAGTGCGGGCATCCCGATGCTGTGCGCGTGACGGAGAGGGTGTTGGAGGAGCTGATAGCGCTGGAGGAAGCACAGCAGCGGCAGGCAGTGGTGGGTGAGGGCTTCAGGACGCTCTGGAGTGCCGAACCCGCGCCGCGCTGACCTGGAGCGCTCGGAGTTTCGGAGGCTGGTCCGGGAGGCGGTTGCTTCGCTGCCGCAGGAGCTGCTCGACCGCGTGCACAACGTCGACATCGTGATTGAGACGCGGCCGAGCGCGCGGGACAGGAAGACTGCGGGCCTCGGGCCACACCGGACGCTGTTGGGGCTCTACCACGGGATCCCGCTGACGAAGCGCGGGGAGTACTACAACCTGGTGTTGCCGGACAAGATCAGCATTTACCAGGAGCCGATCGAGAGCATCTGCAGGTCGGACGATGAGGTGCGCGAGCAGGTCCGCAAGACGGTGTTGCACGAGATAGCGCACTACTTCGGGATCGACGACGAGCGGCTCCATGAACTCGGTATGGGATAGTCAAGTTCAGACAGTTTACCGAGTTGCGTTGACCCAACATGGGGCCGTCGCTAGGTTGGGAACGCATGGCCAGTCGCACGGACGAACTGACAATCGGGGGCACTTCGCGGAGACTCCCGCGGGCGGAGCCTGGGGCGCTCGCGCTGACTCCCGGGCAGCGGATCATGTTCGTTTTGGCGCTGCTGACACTGGGGCTGGCCTCTACGTATGCGGGCCTCTTCTTACTGTCGCGGGTGACGCCAGCGCTCTTCCCCGGGCAGACGTTGACGCTCGGGGGCGTTGACGTTGGCGGTCTGCCCGGCATCAACCGCCCGGGCCGTGACAGCGTTTTCAACCAGCGGATCAACCTGCTGATCATCGGGGTGGACAAGCGGCCATGGGAGGAAGAGGCAGGGAACCTGACCGACACGATCATGGTGGCGACGCTGGACCCGGTGGGGAAGACGACGAACCTGTTGAGCTTCCCGCGGGACATGCTCATCGACATTCACAGCCCACAGGGTTTCGTCTACCAGTCGCGGATCAACGAGTCGTATGGCCACGGTTTCCGGAACGGCGGGAATTTCGAGGCGGGGGCCGACCAGATTAAGCGAGACATGGAGAAGAACTTCGGCATCCACATCGACAACGTGGTGCTGCTGGATTTTATGGGAGTGCAGACGCTTGTCGACGCGATCGACGGGATCGACGTCGTCATCCCCGAGGACCTGGCAGTGGGGCTGCATAACTACAGCAATGACGACATCACGGTGGTGGAGCTTGAGTTCCCGGCAGGCCCCACGCACCTGGATGGGTTCCATGCCGTTGCTTTCGGGCGGCACCGGAAGCAGGACAACGACTTCAAGCGCGTAGAGCGCCAACAGCTTGTGGTAGAGGCGGCAGTGCAGAAGGTGTTCGCCCGGGGCATGTTCCAAAATCCCCTGCCGCTCTGGAACGCGTATTCGCAGACCATCAAGACCGACATGTCCCGGACGAAGATGCTGCAGCTTGCGCCGCTGCTGAACCAGACGCAGGGCCGCATGAAGACGTTTTCCCTGGCCGACCCGGTCGATGGGAGCCCGACGCTGACTTCGTACATGACGCCGCAGGGCGCTGCGGTGCAGCTCTGGGACGCGGAGAACGTGCAGTACTGGCTGAGCCAGGTGTTCACGAAGGCCGAGTATGCGGAGTCGTTCGTGGAGATTCACAACGGGATGGGGCCGGACGGCGGGAAGTATGCCGCGGCGCTGGGGCGCTTCCTCGCCTATTCGAAGGGGCTACCGCAGGTGGGGATCGGTCCCGACACGGCGGGGCAGGAGCGGACGACGATCACCCTCTACGGCGAAGACCGGCAGGCGATGGCCGAGGACATCGCCAGGTGGATGGAATTGCCATCGACGGCGATCGAGGTGCAGCCTCGCACCGACCCCTCGCTGCCGGACATCGTCATCACGCTGGGGACTGACTTCAAGCTGCCAGGCGGCTAGTCACTCGAGGGCTTTCGGCGGCTCGACGGGTTCGTCGAGGGCCGCGCGTGCGATCTGCTCGAGGGCACGGTCTTCGAGGGGCGGGTTGTGAAGGGCCGCGCGGACGTCGCGGTAGTAGCGCTCCATCGGGCGGCTCTTGAGGAGGCTGACTCCACCGACCACGCGCATCGCGAGGTCGACGGCCTCGATGCAGTTGTTCAAGGTGTCGATCTTGGCCATCATCGTCCGATCGAACGGCTTGATGCCGTCTGGCGGGGCTCCGGTGTCGCGAGACTCCCAGGCCCGGGCGGCATCGTGGACCAGCGTGCGACTACGGTGCAGGAGCAGGTCGATCCGGGCAATGCGCGAGCGGACGCCAGGGAACTCCTTGATGGTGCGGCCCGTGGTGGGGGTGCGTTCGCGGGCGAAGGCGACGGCGTAGTCGCGGGCGGCGCGGGCAATTCCGAGCGTCGTGGCGGAGACGCCGAGAGTGAACCAGACGGCGCCGGACGATCCACGCGCGTCGGGGCTGCCCAGGGGCCGCTGGTTGAGGAGCCGGTCGGCGGGTAGCGCGACATCGTCGAGGACGAGGTCGTGGCTGCCGGTGGATCGCATGCCCATGCTGTCCCAGGTCTCGTCGATGCGGAGGCCGCCGTCGGTGCGCAGGATCATAAAGTTGCCGACGGAAGGGGGCCGGCCGCCTTCGCCATCTTCGAGCGCCGCCATGACGATGAAGTAGTTGAGGAGGGGCGCCATGGTGGTGAAGGTCTTTCGTCCGCGGACGACCCAGCCGTCGCCGGTGAGGCGCGCCACGGTCTCGGGGATGCCACCGCCGGCGGGGCTGCCGAGGCCTTCCTCGGTGGCGGCGGTATTGGCGAGCAGGCCTTCCTCGACGGCGCCCCTGCACATCTCTTCGAACCAGCGGGCCGGGTAAGTAGGGGATTCGCGTTCTCCGCCGAAGCGGACGAGGTGCATGTTGAGGGCGAGGGCAGTCGAGCCGTCGCCGGCGGCGAGTTCTTCCTGGACGCGGAGGAAGGTTGAGAGAGAGACCTCGTGGCCGCCATGGCGGTGCGGGACGGTCAGGGCGATGAAGCCGGCTTCGCGCAGGTCGGCGAAGTTTTCGAAGGGAAAAGAGCCTTCGCGGTCGTGTTCGGGGGCCCGCTCGGCGAAACGACGTGCGAGATCGCGGGCAAGCGCGGGCCAGTCGGGGGGTTGCATTGGGGCAGTCTACTGCACACGGCGCCGGGGATTTGGGACCCGCCGCGGGCGGGTCAAGGAACACGAGGAGGGCGAGGGGGAGCGGCCCGTCCGGCGGGAGTTGCGCTATGGCAGCTTCTACCGGTCGATGCGTCTGCCGCCGACGCTCGACATCGACAGGGCGGAGGCCGACTTCGAGCACGGGATGCTGACGCTGAAGCTGCCGAAGAAGCCGGAGTCGCGGCCGCGGTCGATCAAGGTGACGCCGCGAGGGGTCATCCAAGGTGAGCGCAGCGGGGACGGGCAGCAGCAACTGGACCAGGGGGAGCCAGAGAGGTAGCAGTTCGAAGCGTCATCCCTGGCGCCGAG
>DATBWD010000233.1:0-8137 GCA_036515015.1 Tepidiformaceae bacterium | reverse complement strand
CCAGCGGCGCGACGTCGACCACCGTCCCAAGCGCGACTATGTCGATGAAATCGCGCGAGGGCAGTTCCCTCCCGTAGTCGTCCCAGAGCACCTGCAGGAACCGGTATGCCACGCCGACGGCAGCGAGTTCTTCGAACGGATACGGCGAATCCTTCCGTTTCGGGTTCACCGCGGCGAGCGCGGCGGGCATCTCGTCGGGCACGGTGTGGTGGTCGAGGATGATCACGTCCATGCCCACCTGGTTCGCGTAGGCCACTTCCTGCACCGAACTGATGCCACAGTCGGCCGTCACCAGAACGTCCGCCCCCGCCTCCCGCAGCCGCTGCACGGCGCCGAAGTTCAGCCCGTACCCCTCCTGGAAGCGGTCCGGGATGTAGTTCCTTGTCTTCGCCCCCAGCCGCTGCAGACCTTCGTGCAGCACCGCCACCGAGGTTACCCCGTCGACGTCGAAGTCCCCGAAGAGCGCGATCGTCGCGTGGTCGCTAATCGCCCGCCGGATGCGCTGGATGGCCTCCACCATTCCCGGCAGTTGGAGCGGGTCGTGGCTCGCCGCGAGGTGCGGCTTGTAGAACAGGTCGGCCTGTGCCCGCGTCGTGATGCCCCGTGCCGCAAGCACCGTTGCCACAATCGGGGGGAAGTTGGGGATGCCTTTCTGGTGCGCGTATGGGTCGCGCAGGCGCCAGCGAGCGCGCGGCCGCCCGACGGCCGGCGCTGTCACGTCGCCTGGTAGTGGCGGAACACAAGGCTCGCGTTGTGCCCGCCGAAGCCCAGCGAGTTCGTCATCACCGTCTGGATCGAAGCCGAACGCGCGACATTCGGCACGTAGTCCAGGTCGCAGTCATCGTCCGGCGTCTCGTAATTGATCGTCGGCGGGATCACCCCGTGCTGGATCGCCATGACCGAGATCGCGGCTTCCACCGCACCCGCCGCCCCCAGCAGATGCCCTGTCATCGACTTCGTCGAACTTATCGGCAGGCTGTAGGCGTACTCCCCGAAGACCTTCTTGATCGCCACCGTCTCCAGCTTGTCGTTCATCGGTGTCGATGTGCCGTGCGCGTTCAGATAGTCCACGTCGTCCGGCTGCAGCCCTGCTTCGTCGAGCGCCCTGCGCATCGCCCGGGCCGCCCCTTCCCCGTTTTCGTCCGGCTGCGTGATGTGGAACGCGTCGCTCGTCGCCCCATACCCGGCGAGTTCGGCAAGGATGCGCGCTCCTCTCGCCAGTGCGTGCTCCTCCGCCTCCAGCACCAGCACCCCCGCGCCTTCGGCGATGATGAATCCATCGCGCCGCTTGTCGAACGGGCGCGATGCCTGTTCCGGCCTCTCGTTCGCGCTTGTCAGAGCCTTGGCGGCGGCGAATCCCGCCACGCAAATCGGGGTTACCGGCGCTTCCGTACCCCCGGCCAGTGCGACCTCCACATCGCCCCTGCGGATCATGTTCGCGGCTTCGCCGATGCTGTCCGCACCGCTTGCGCAGGCGCTCACGAGGCAGTAGTTCACCCCCCGCGCGCCCAGCTTGATGCTCAATTGCCCGCTCGACATGTCCGGCAGCATCATCGGCATCAGGAACGGGCTGACCCGCGATGGGCCCTTCGCCAGCATCGTGTCGTATTCGTTCATCAGGGTCGTGATGCCGCCGATGGCTGTCCCGATGACCACCGCGACGTTGCCACCGTCGTCGCTCGGGATGACGTATTCGCTCTGCCGCAACGCTTCATTGGCCGCCACGAAGGTGAACTGCGTCGTCCGGTCAGCCCGCCGTGCTTCTTTGCGGTCCATGTAGACCGATGGCTCGAAATCCTTCACCTCGCCGGCTGTCTGCGATTCGAAACCCGCCGGGTCGAAGAGCGTAATCCGCGCTGTCCCGGAAAGGCCCTTCGTGAGGGCGGCCCAGGTGTCGCAGGCGTTGTGGCCCACAGGGGTAATCATGCCAAGGCCAGTGACGACAACCCGCCTGCTCACAGGGACTCCGGGATAATGGTTAAGGTAGGCGAGCAGTATAGCATCAGTTAGTCGTTAGCTCCTTTACCACCCGGGGCAGCCGCGCTGCCAGTTCGCCGGCCAGCAGCCCCGAACCCCCGTACTCCTCTCGCAGCGATTCTCCGCAGGCGCCGTGAAGGTAGACGCCGAGCGATGCCGCCTCGAACGGCTCCATCCCCTGCGCGAGGTAGCCGCCGATCATCCCTGCGAGGATGTCTCCGGTGCCCGCCGTGGCCAGCAGCGGGTTGGCGAATGGGCTCAACCGTGCCCGCCCATCGGCCCCGGCCACGACGCTATGAGCGCCCTTCAGCACGACCGTGCACCCGAATCGCTTCGCCGCTTCTTTTGCAACCTCCAGCCGCCGGCCCTGGACATCGGCGACAGTCGTCTTGAGCAGCCGCGCCATCTCCCCCGGGTGTGGCGTCATCACCATGTTCGAAGGTAAGCGGTCGGCAGCGTCATCCATCGTCGCGAGCGCATTCAGCGCATCGGCATCGATGACCGCCCCGCGCTCGAGATCGAGGCCAACATCTTCAAGGATGGCCCAGGTAAGTGCCCGCGTCTCCTCGGTGTTGCCCATCCCGGGGCCAATCACGGCCGCGCTGAACTGCTTCCACTCGGGCCGCAACGCCAGTGCCGACTCTCCTGCGAGCCCCCCGTCCTCGGCGACCGGCATTGGGAGCCACGTCGCCTCCATGACAGCGGCCGCCAGTGTCTTCGCCACCGGCTCGGGGCACGCGATTGTCACCAGTCCCGCTCCCGCGCGATACGCGGCCGTCGCGACCATGGCCGGCGCCCCGGCGTAGCGGCTGCATCCACCCACGACGAGCAGCCGACCGAATGTGCCCTTGTTACTGTCCTCCGGACGCGCCGGCAGCGCCTGCCGCACCCAACGCGATGTCAGCAGCTCCAGCCCGACCGCTTCCAGCGCTTCTTTCGGGATGCCGATATCTATCACCTGCACCCGGCCCACTACCCCGCTCCCCGGCGCCTGGTACATGCCCACCTTCGGCAGCCCGAACGTCACGGTCAGGTCGGGCGTCACGGTAAGGTCGTCCACTGCGCCGCTGTCAGCGTCCATCCCTGTGGGAATGTCGACGGCGATGAGTTTCGGCGGCGTATAGCCCCGGCGCGCCTCCGTCAGCCGGCTCAAGGCGCCTGCGATCGCCTCGCCGGGGTCCAGCGGCCGCTTCTGGCCAGTGCCAAGCAGCCCGTCGATGACCAGGTCGGCCGCCCCCAACCACCCGTCGAGCGCAGCGAACCCGGGATCGTCCTCTCCCGCGCCGATGGCGATGTCCCGCTCCCGAAGTTCGTCGAGCAACGACTCATCCCGCCGCTTCCGCGGGATGTAGACCGCAACCTCGGCGCCCCAGTCGGCGAGGTGGCGGGCGGCCACGAGGCCGTCGCCGCCGTTGTTGCCGGGGCCCACCAGCGCCACGATCCGGCGCCCTTCGAGCGAGCCGAGGAGCATCCAGGCCTCCTGGGCAACCGCAAGCCCGGCCTCCTCCATCATCTGCCGCTCGGAGGTCCCCGCCGCGATCGCGGCCGCCTCCAGTTCGCGCATCTCAGCGGCTGTCACAAGTTTCATCGCAACCCCTTCTCGCGGATGAGGCGCAGCGCCGACTCGCCCTTTCGCGGCGTGTCTTCGATCTCCGTCAGCGCCCGCTCGCCCACCACCGAGGCGATCGCGTATTCCTTCGAATGTGTGAGGCTAATCTCCAGCCCCCGCAACTCGATGCGCTCCGCTCGCTCCGCGCCGCGGTTATACAGGAACACCAGCGGCTTTCCCCGGCGGTTCGGGAGGATCTCGATATCCCGCCAGCCCACTCCGCGCACGCCCGTGCCCAGCGCCTTCATCACGGCCTCCTTGGCGGCGAACCGCGCGGCCAGTTCACTGATGCGCCCGCGGCAATGGGCAATCTCGTCCGGTGTGTACACCCGGTTCAGGAAGCGGTCCCCATGGCGGGCTATCACATCTGCAACGCGGTCGATTTCGATGATGTCGATACCGACAGCAAACTTTGTCGCCATGGAAGCCAATCGTACGGGAAGCGTGCGCTTGGTGCGCGGCCGCTTGGCGTCTGGCCCGTCCTCGGGCGTACTCTGTAGTCACCATGACCGCCCAGCTCATCGATGGCGCAGCCATTGCCGCCCAGGTCCGCGCGGAAGTCGCCGAACGCACTTCGCAGCTTCGGGAACGAGGCGTTACGCCCGGTCTCGCCGCCATCCTCGTCGGCGACCACGCGCCTTCCATCAGCTACGTCACCGCCAAGGCGAAGGCCTGCGAAGAGGTTGGCATCTTCTCGGAGACATTCCACCTCGCTGCCGAAACCTCCCAGGCCGAACTTCTCGAACTCGTGCGCCAGTTGAATGCCGATCCCCGCTTCCACGCCATCCTCCCCCAACTCCCAGTCCCAGCGCAGATCGATGAACGCGCCTACGTCGACGCCATCGATCCCGAAAAGGACGCCGACGGCCTCCACCCCGTGAACCTCGGCCGCCTCTTGCGGGGCGAGACGGCTGGCGCAATCCCCGCGACGCCCCACGGGGTCCTCGAACTCCTCGCCCGGACCGGCAACGACCCGTCCGGCAAGCATGTTGTCGTCGTTGGGCGTTCGACCCTCGTCGGCCGGCCCCTGGCCGTGCTCCTGAGCAACAAGGCGAAGGGTGCCAACGCCACTGTCACCATCTGCCACACGGGAACTCCCGACATCGGCAGCTTCACTCGCCAGGCCGACATTGTGGTCATGGCGGCGGGCCATCCCAACACTCTCACCGCCGAGATGGTCCGGCCCGGGGCCGTGGTCATCGACGTCGGGACGAATCGCATCGACGACCCATCCCGCAAACGAGGCTGGCGGCTCGTCGGTGACGCCGACTTTGAAGGCGTGTCCCAGGTCGCCTCGTGGATCACCCCCGTGCCCGGCGGCGTCGGGCCCATGACCATCGCGATGTTGCTCGTGAACACCGTGCGCGCCGCCGAGCGGACGCTCTCCAAAGCCGCTGTCAACTAGCAACCGCTCGCGCTACGCTTGAACCATGCAAGAACTCCTCACACGTGCCACCACGCTCGTAGAGCGCATCTCCGACATCCTGGTGCGCCTTTGACATCGCTCAGGAAGAGCAGGAGCTAACCCGGCTCGAGACCCAGAGCGGCGAGCCTTCATTCTGGGAAGATTCCGAAGCCGCCCGCGACACCATGCAGCGGATTGCCGGTATCCGGAGCCGCGCCGAACTCTGGCGCGGGCTGGAGAGGCGTGCCCGCGACGTCGCCGAACTCCTCGAACTCGCCATCGAAGAAGGCGACGAGAGCGTTGCCGCCACCGCTGAAGCCGACATCGCCGACGCCGAAAAGACCCTCCGTGACCTCGAATTCCAGCTTCAGCTCTCCGGCGAATACGACAACCGCAACGCCATCCTCGCGGTTCACGCCGGCGCCGGCGGCACCGAGTCGCAGGACTGGGCCGAGATGCTTCTCCGGATGTACCTCCGCTGGGGCGAACGCCGTAACTTCGGCGTCGACATCCTCGACATGACCCCCGGCGAGGAGGCCGGGATCAAGAGCGCCACTGTCGAACTCACCGGCCCCTATGCCTATGGCTACCTCCAGAGCGAACGCGGCGTCCACCGTCTTGTTCGCCAGTCGCCCTTCGATGCCTCACACTCGCGCCACACCAGCTTCGCGAAGGTCGAGGTCATGCCCGAAGTCGAATCCGGCGCCGAAATCGAAATCAACCCCGATGACGTCCGTCTCGATGTCTTTCGCTCCAGCGGAGCCGGGGGCCAGAACGTCCAGAAGAATTCGACGGCCGTCCGCCTGACCCACATCCCGACCGGGATCGTCGTCACCTGCCAGAACGAACGCTCCCAGGGACGCAACCGCGAGAGCGCCATGAAGGTGCTCGAGTCGCGCCTCCTCGAACTCGAACTCCTGCGCCAGGAAGAAGAAAAGGCGAAGCTGAAGGGCCAGCACGTCGACATGGCCTGGGGAAATCAGATCCGAAGCTATGTGCTCCATCCGTATAAGATGATCAAGGACCACCGGACAGACTTCGAAACCAGCGACACCATCGCCGTCCTTGACGGCGAGATCGATGGCTTCATCCAGGCGTACCTGGAGTCGCGCGTGGGGGAGGAAGGATGACCCGCTCGTTGCTGGTCCTGGCATTGCTCGCCCTTGCCGGACTGGGCTCCATCGTGTCCGCCCCGCTCGCTCGCGCACAGGCAACCATCGAATCGGCAACGGTCGAAAACGAATACCCGCGTCAGCTCCGCTTCAAGCTCACCGCCAGCGCCCCGGTCGATATCGTCGACGTCACGTTGAACTACCGGATCCCGGGACGCGGCACGAGTGCGCTCGGCAAACCTTCCGAGATAACGCCCGCGAAGAACCTCAGCACCGAAGTCGTCGTCCAGGTCAACAGCGGCTCCAGCTATATCCCCGTTGGCAGCGAATTTCACTGGCAATGGCAGATCGAGACCGCAGATGGTGAGGTCACCCTCGGCCCCGAAGAGACGTTCTTCTTCATGCCTCCCGGCAAGGACTGGAAGTTCGTCGACAACGACTTCATGGTCGTTTACTACCACGGCGACCGCGAGAACCTCGCCACGCAATACCTGAAATCAGGTGAGGACACCTACCAGAGGATCGGCAAGGACCTCCTCGGCGTCGAACTGACCCAGTTGCCCGTCCGCGTCATCTTGTTCGAAGACGCCGAGGAATTGGCCGAGGCCCGTCCCGGCCGGGGCACCACCTTCGATGCCGCCGTCACAACCTGCGGCACCAAGGTGACCAACGACATCGTCCTCGTCATCCCCGTCTCGTGCGGCACGCCCGACCGCACCGACACGCTCAGGCACGAGTTCGGCCACATCATCAACGAAGCCGCCGGGGACGGGCCGCTTGCCAGCCTCCCCTCATGGCTGGACGAGGGCACTGCCGTCATTGCCCAGAGCACGCCCGGCAATAACTATACGGGCGCCTTCGAAGCAGCAGCCCGCAGCAACCGCCTGATCCCCTTCGCCCAGATGGTCAGCCCATCCAACGAAGCAGGTCAGGTCAACCTCTTCTACGGCCAGGCCTACGCGATGACCCTCTACCTCATCGAGAAGGGCGGCCCCGAACAGTTCGCTGAGTTCTTCGCAACCATCAAGAGCGGCACTCGCTTCGACGCTGCTATCGAGCAGATCTACGGGTTGACGATCCCCGAGTTCGAGGCCGAGTTCCTCGAGGCGGTTGGTGCCCAGCCAAGCGCGCGGCCCACGGCGGCGCCCACCGCTCGACCCCAGCAGCAACAGCCAACGCCCGCGCCCACTCGCCCGAGCACCAGCCAATCGAACTCAGACGACGACGGGATCGACCGCGTGATGGTGGCCATCATCGGGCTCTCGGTCCTCTTCGCCCTCATCGCGGTCTTCATGTATCTCTTCTCGACAATGCTCGCCGCCAATCGCAGGAATGCCGCCCAGGACGAAGCCGGCGCGCATGAACCGCCTGATTTCGGGGACCCGCCCGCCTGAGAAGACGCTACTCCCCTGGCGAATCCATCCGTCGCAGCCCCCGGCCGATGAGAAAGAACCGCTGCAACGCCGTGATGTTCGCCAGCACGGCAAGGGCCGCAACGACAACGGTCAGGCCGTTCAGCAGGAGGCCGATAACGAGCAGTGCGACGCGCTCCTGCCGCCGGAACAGCCCCTCCCGCATCGATAGCCCGAGAATCTCCGCCCGGGCGCGCATGTAGCTGACCGCCACGCTTCCGAACAACGCCGCGAACGCCAGGACGGATTGCACGTTCTCGCCCCGTTCGCCGAAGTACCACGCGATGGCGACCAGCACCAGCGCTTCGCTCGCCCGGTCGAGGATGGCGTCGAGCACCGCGCCGTAGTCCGTCGCCTGGTTCGTGGCCCTCGCCACCGCCCCGTCGACGAAGTCGAGGGCACTGAAGAAGAGGTAGACAACCCCCGCCCAGACGAGGCGCTCTTCCACGATCAGCCAGGCCGCCGCCCCGTTCCCCAGGAACCCGAAGATCGAGATCATGTTCGGCGTCACGCCCAGCTTCGCGACGGTCCGCCCTATCGGGTCCGCGATATTCCGCGGCAGCTTCTGCGGGAGCAGGTTCAGGGCGGGCATCAGGCGCGAACGCCCGGCGCCGCCCGGCGG
>DATBWD010000232.1:0-2589 GCA_036515015.1 Tepidiformaceae bacterium | reverse complement strand
GGATGAGCCCCGGGTAGGCCATATCGAGCGAGCCTTTCGAGCAGATGAGGCAGAGCTTGCGCTGAGTCTCGGCCTCGTCATCGAAGGACGGGATGGGTGGGGTTTTGGTGAGTAGTTCAGTCACGGTAGTCCTCCTGGGTTCGGATTAGACGCAGCCGACGGGCTTGGTGAGGCCGGCGATGTAGGACATCTTCTTGGCGGGTTTCTTGGGGAACAGGTCGAAGAGTTCCTTGGTCGCAAAGCCGCCCGCGTTGGTGCAGCGCCGGAGCGTGGGCGTCTGGCCGGTGGCCCTGTAGTCGTTGCGCAGGAAGTGGATGACGCGCATGTGGGCATCGGTGAGGTCGATGCCGATATTGGCGGCGAGGACCTTCGCGAGTTCCTCGTCCCATTCGTCGTATTCGGTGAGGAAGCCTTCCTCATCGACGTGCAGGTCGCGTCCGGCGAGTGTGGTGACAGGCATTTCAGTTACCTCCTCAAAGGATGGGTTTTGTTAGCGGTCGCTCGTGACGGCGGCTGTAGATGGTTCGGCGGTCTTTCGGACCTTGCCGGTCATGCTCATCTCGGTGCGGATGGGTATGCGCCTGCCGCGGAGGAGCATGTTCCAGTAGACCCATCGGAACATCAGCTTGCCCCAGTGGTTGAGGCGCTTTTCGCGCAGGAGCCCGAGGGGGCCGAGATGGGCGAACGGGAAGGTGCCCGGGAGCGGTTCGGTGTCGTAGTTGAAGTCGAGCAGGAGCGCTCTGCCGTCGCCGGATTCGACGAAGCAGTTGGCGTGGCCGTCGAACTGCTTCTCCATGGGCTCGCCGCGGGCGTGGCGGGCGAAGTTTTCGGTGAAGACATCGACGGCGAAGTGGGCGGTGGAGCCGGCCTTCGATGCGGGGATGTCACTGGCATCGCCGAGAGCGAAGATGTTGGGCCAGGCCAGGGCCTGGAGGGTGTGCTTGTCGACGGGGACGTAGTTGAGGTCGTCGCCGAGGCCGCTGCGGGCGATGTAGTCGGCGCCCATGTTCAGCGGGATGGTGACGAGGAGGTCGAAGGGGACCTCGCGTTCGTCGTAGGAGACGATGGTTTTCGCCTCGGGGTCGACGCGCTCGATGGAGAAATCGGGTTCGAGCTTGATGCCGCGTCCTTCGAGCATGCCGCCGAGGGTCTTCGCGGCGATTGGGCGGGTGAAGGCGCCATCGAGCGGGGTTGCGTAGACAATCTCGACCTTGTCGCGGATGCCCTTCTTCTTGAAGAAGTCATCGGCGAGGAACGCGAATTCGAGCGGGGCGACGGGGCACTTGATCGGCATTTCGGTGATGTGGATGACGAGCCTGCCGCCGGGCCAATCTTTGAGCGTGCCGGCGAGCGCCTGGGTCCCTTCGTAGGTATAGAACTCGTGGATGCTGTGGCGCCACTCCGGGCCGAGGAGGCCGGGGGTCTGGTCGGGGCGAGGCGTGGTGCCCGTCGCGATGACCAGCTGGTCGTAGGGCAGTTCGACTCCGCCTTCGAGGAGGACCTTGTTCTCTTCGGGGACGACGCGGTCGATAACGCCGAGTTTCAGTTCGACGCCTTTCGGGATGAAGCGGGCGCGCGGCTTCACGATTTCCGAGGGCTTATACACGCCGAAGGGAATGAAGAGGTAGCCCGGCTGGTAGTGGTGGACGTTGTCCTGGTCGACGATGGTGATCTTCCATTCGGACCTGGGGAGGCGGCTCCGGAGCTTGTTGGCCACCATGGTCCCGGCAGTGCCGGCTCCGAGGATGAGGAGGTTCTTCATGGGTGCCCTTCTTTCCTTAGAAGTTGTATTCCGATGTGGTAATCTTCTTGTGCTTTTAATCACAATGCGAGGGCCGATCGTCGCGTCTTTCGTGGGCCGGTTGGACCAAAGAGCCGGCCGTCAGGAAGAGGGGGAGCGCGTAGTCCGATGCCCGAGGAGCCACGCGCGGAGGACCATGAAGAAGTCGTCCCGGATGTGGCGTTCGAGCCAGAGGTCGTGGCCGGCGTTGGGCCATTCGTGGTATTCGAGTTGGGGGACGAAGGGGAGGAGACTGTCGCGGATGAGGCCGCCGGGGTGCGGGTCGTAGGCGCCGTGGAGCATGAGGACGGGGGACGTGATCGCGGTGAAGGCGGCCGGGTAGACGCCCTCATCGCGGAGGCGGGACCAGTCGGCGTCGGTTTCGCGGTGGCCGCGGGCGTCGAGCGGGACGGACTGGTCGTCGGGTTCGAGGGGGTCGACGTTGTAGATCGTGGCGAACAGGCGTCCCTGAGCGCGGAGGGCGTCGTCGGGGTGCGGGTGGTCGCGGGCAGCCTCTTCCAGTTGTTGGCGGAAGGCGGGGGTCATGCGTTCGGCGAGATTTTCGAGTAAGCGGGAGCGTGCCTTCGCTTCGTAGGTGCCGGTGCCGATGAGGACGATGGGGCCGGCAGTATCCGGGTGTTGGGCGGCATAGGCCATGGCGAGCATCGCGCCCCAGGAGGCGCCGACGAGGGCGGGGCGGGAGGCGGGGGCGTGAAGATGGATGGCCTCGTCGAGGTCGGCGATATGGCGGGCGACGGTGAGGGGCTCGTCATCGGCGCGGCGCTGGAGCGGTTCGAAGACGGTGAAGC
>DATBWD010000231.1:0-2933 GCA_036515015.1 Tepidiformaceae bacterium | reverse complement strand
CTTCATGGCGCCGGTCATCGTCGTGAAGACGTGGGTCTTGAGTGTGGGCATGTGGACGATGTTCGTCCCGAGGAAGGCCTCGGGGATCTCGATGCCATCGGGGAAGATGTCGTGGAGGACGAGCATCTCTCCCTTCGGGGCGTAGGGGACCCACTTCGCGCCAGGGTCCTGGAGGTGGATGCTCTTCAGGCCGTGCTTCGCGAGGACGCGGTCGTGCTTGTTGCCCTTTTCGCCGTCGTGGGAGTCGACGACTACGGTCCCATTCTGGACAGGGAGGAGGCGGTCGTAGCCGGCGCCGCGGAGGGCGGTGATGGCGCCGTCGAGTTGCCATGGGCTCGTGCTGCAGCCGGGGTAGTAGTGCTGCCAGCTGATGTTGATTTTGAGGACCGTTTCGCTGAGAGGGCTGAGGTGCTGGCGAAAGTGGGCCAGTTCCATCAGCCGGCCGAAGTCCTCGATAACGGTGGGGGCGCTGGTATAGAGGACGGAGACGAGTGCTTCGCGGGTGGGGGCTTTCGGGCCGTCGTGGCCCGGCTTCGCTTCGAGCGTCATGGAAGACAGTGTAACGCGGTAAGGTCTCACGAACGCAAAGGAACGCGGAAGGAATCGAAATCGGGGCGGCGCACCTGTTAGAGTGTGCGCTTAGCAGGGACGGCGGGGGGCCACGATGGAGCGCACAGTCAACGTCCACTTCCGTGAGCCGACGGACTTCGGCGACGAGGAGTTCCCGGCTGCGCTCGTGAACGTCACGAACGTTTGCAACCTGTCCTGCACCCACTGTTTCGTCTTCCGGGAGGATAACCCGAACCGGCCAAAAGACCGGATGGACGACGACACGATGCTCCACCAACTCGAAGTGCTGCGCGACCGCCACCGCATCCGCTCCATGCTGTTCATGGGTGGCGAGCCGATGATCCGGCAGCGACTCGTGCTGGAGGCGATGCAGCTGTTCGAACGGTCGTCGATCGTGACGAACGGGACGTATGGCATCCCGTCGGCGCCGGGGCACCTCGTGACGGTATCGCTCGACGGGCCTGAGGAGATGAACGACGCGATCCGGTGCGAGGGTGTCTTCCAGAAGGTGAAGCAGGCGGTCTTCGAACGCGACGCGAACGACGGGACGATCGTGATGCTGCAGATGACGATCACGAAGCAGAACGCGCCGGGCATCGAGGAGTTCGTCGAGACGGTGAAGGACTGGCCGGTGGCGGGTGTGGCGTTCACGTTCTACGTGCCGACGAAGGACGACCGGACGGGCCTCGGCTGGGACGACCTGCGGGAGCGGGACGAGGTGGTGAGGCGGGTAATCGCGGTGAAGCGGGCATACCCGTCGCTGGTGAAGTCGAACGTCGGGGCGCTGGAACTGATGCTCTCGGGGCGGTCGTTGGAGGCGACGGGCGAGCACGGGGAGCCGTGCAGCGTGCGGCGGATGCTGCCCCTGTACATGGGGGAGGGCGGCAACTTCGAGCGGCCGTTCTGCTGTTACGGGAACGATGTGGACTGCAGCAAGTGCGGCGCGTACGCGGTCTTTAACGGCCACTGGCACCGGACGCAGGGGAGCCGCGAACCGGAAGTCGACTGACGCTCAGGGTGCGAGGCGGCCGAGGGCAAAGGCGGCGCGCTCGACGCTCGGGTAGACGGCGATGCCCCTGGCGACAAAGTCGTCGCGAATGGAGTCGATGAGTTCGCGCTGCCAGGTGACGGTGGTCTCGGTGGGTCCGAGGACGACGGCGACGGGACACTCCGCGGCTTCGATGACTGCGGCGAGGCGGTTGCAGGCGTGCTTCAGGCGGCCATCGGCGTCGGGGCGGCCAAAGAACCAGTCCTCGCCGATGTTGGCGATGGCGAGGTCATAGGCGCCACTGGCGAGCATCAATTCGAGCAGGCCGTTCGAGGAGACGCCGGCACCGGCGAGGATCGACTGGTCGACCGGGTTGCCGATCCAGTCAGCAAGTTGCGGGGCTTTTTCGCGCACCTGTTCGCGGACGGCATCCGGGAGCGGGGTGACGACAAGGCCGTTCTCCTCGCAGGCATCGGCGGACTGGACGCTGCGTCCTCCCCCGCCGCCGACGACGGCGATGCTGCGTCCCCTGGCGCGGGGGAGGAGCGATGCGCCGATCATGAGGTCGAGAAGTTGCTCCTGGCTGCGCGCTTCGATAGCGCCGGCCTGGCGAAGGACGGTCGACCAGAGTTCGGCCTGCCCGGCGAGTGCGGCCGTGTGGGATGCGGCGGAACGGGCACCGGCGACGGTCCGGCCGGCCTTGTGGATGATGACCGGCTTGCTGGCCGCGGCGACGCGGAGGCCTTCGAAGAAGCCGCGGCCGTCGGGGACGCCCTCGACGTAGCCGCCGATGACGGCGGTCTCGGGATCCTCACCGAGGTAGTGGAGGAGGGCGCCGGGGCCGATGTCGACGCCGTTGCCATAGTTGGCGACCTTGCCGAACTTCAGGCCGCGGGCGTTGCCGCGGATGGTCACTTCGACGGCGTTGTTGCCGCTCTGGCTGATGAAGGCGACCTTTCCCCGGTCGTGCGGGAGGTCGGGCCGGAAGGCGATCCCGCCGGAAGGGTGGTAGACGCCCATGCCGTTCGGGCCGAGGATGCGGACCTTCGCCTGCCGCGCCCGGGCTTCGACTGCGCGTTCGAGGGCTGCGGCCGCTTCGTCGCCGGTTTCGCTCAGGCGGCCGGTGAAGAGGTGGAGAAAGCGAACGTTCCGGCCGGGACACTGGTCGATGAGTTCGAGGAGGCCGCCCGCCGGGATGCAGGAGATGACGAGGTCGACATCGCCGGGGATGGACGCGAGGGAGGGATAGGCGCGGTAACCGCCGACCTCGTCGGCCTTCGGGTTGATCGGATAGACGGGGCCAGGGAACCCGAATTCGCGGAGTGAACGGACGTAGTCGTGTCCGGGGCTATCGACGTTGGTGGAGGCGCCGGCA